>PNLE01000062.1 GCA_013822855.1 Planctomyces sp. | reverse complement strand
GCCCAACGCGCCCAACATGGCCAGCTCATGATTGCCGAAGATCGCGGTGGTCTTGCGATGGCTTTCCCGCAATTCCAACAGCCGCTGCACGACGCCAGCCGTATCAGGCCCCCGATCCACGAGATCGCCGATGAGCACGATCCAGGTGTCGTCGAAACGGGGCAACTTCTTGAGCTGATTGAGAATCGAGTCGAAGAGCGACAGTTGACCATGAATGTCGCCGATGACTGCGACAGGGCCTTGGATTTTCGTCGGCCAGGGGTTCATGGCGATTCCTCGCTTTTTGTCGTCGATTAAACTTCTCGTCGCACCATGCGGTGCCCGCACGATGCATTCCCGAATGATAGCGTGCGGCACGTTGGTCGATAACCGCACCTTCGCCGCATGTCGCCTTCGTGCCACGACAATGGGTCGCTTCTGATCGTCTCCCGACTCCGTTACGCTCTGATGTCGAAAGAAATGTCACGAATGCATCCCTGCAACAACTTTCGCCACGACCGGACTGACACGCCGGACTGAGGAACCAACAACGCAGTGGAAATCTGGCCGTCCCGCATTCGTGAAGATCTGTCCGGGCTCTTTCGGGGAACACTCGATGTCAGCCCGGTCGCCTCTTCATTGTATTCGCAGGACGGGGGAGTCGGTCGCGAAACCCCCGGGGGTGTCGCCCTTCCCGAGGATGTCGAAGATCTTGAAGTCCTCATGCAGTATTGCCACGAGCATCGCATCCCCGTGACGGCCCGGGGTTCGGGAACCTCGATCTTCGGCCAGTCGTTGGGAAGCGGACTGATCATCGATTTCTCGGCCCGCATGCACCGCGTCCTTTCCATGGGCGAAAGAACGGTTCGCGTGGAGCCTGGCGTCACGATCGACGAACTCAACCGGCGGCTCCGTCCCTACGGACGCGAATTCGGCATCCTACCATTGGATTCACCGGTGGCGACAGTGGGCGGGGTCGTCGCGCTGGATGCCAGCGGGTCGCATGGGCTGCGACATGGTGCCGCCCACGACCATATCGCCTCGATGCAGGTCATGCTCGCACGCGGCACACAACTGATGGCCGGGCTGGAACCCTTGGCCATGCCCGCGAGGCATGCCGCCGAAAATGCAACACATCAGGTCAAACGCACCATTGTCTGCCGGTTGGAATCGATTCTGCGCGAGCAGGCGGCTTTGATCAAAACCTGCCAGCCGGGAACCACGCCTCTCCGCCGGGGAGGATATCAGTTGCGCGGTGTCCTGACCGACGAGCGGCTGGATCTTTGCCGTCTTCTGGTGGGTTCTGAGGGAACGCTGGGCCTCTATACCGGCCTGACGCTCCACACGGTCCCCCTGCCCCCGCACCGGGGGGTGCTGCTGCTGCTCTGCCCTTCGCTCGACTCGGCGATTGAAGCCGTCCATCAAGCACGGCAACTCGAGCCCGCCGCCTGCGATCTGGTGGATCGCCGCGTGTTGACGCTGGCCCGCGAACTCGACGACCGCTTCCTCATGATCATTCCTCCCACGATCGAAGCCGCGGTTCTTCTGGAGGTGGTCGCCGACACCGAGACCGAGTGCCGGGCGCAGCTCACCCGGCTGAGGAAGTGCGTGGCGCATATCGCGGAGGGTCATCTCACCGCCTACGAGGCCAACTCCCCCAGTGATGTCGAATTCCTATGGTCGCTGGCGCGGCGCATTCTTCCCCGGCTCGAGCAGCCTCGCGGCGGGATGCGCACCGTGCGGATCTTCGACGATCTCGTGGTTCCACCCGAGGCACTCGCGGAATTCCTGACGAAGGCCCACAAGTCGTTCCAGGTGGCGGATCTTTCCACGGTCATGTACTCGCATGCCGGGACGGGAGTCGTCCATTTCCGTCCGCTGCTCAGTGCCCGCGAACCCTGGCCGCTCGCCACTCTCGAACAGCTGCAGCAGTCGCTGTTCGAACTCGTCTGGTCTTTGGGGGGAAGCCTCGGCAGCACCCAGGGATTGGGTGCCCATCGGACGAACGCCCTCCGAGAACAGTACGGCCCCCTCTGCGATGTCTTCTCGCAGATCAAGGAGATTTTCGATCCGCAGAAACTGCTGGGGGTCGGCCATGTCGTGCCCGGAAATCCGCGAGTGGGGAGTGGATCCTCGGCAGGTGGCACAGGCTCGCCGATTCGAAGCATCGATCGGCCCCATCTGGCGGGCGTCGAGCTGAAATTGCTCGCCACCGATGAAGAACAACCGGCGGCCCCGCCCACCGGCGAACTGGTCGAACTGCAATATTCCTGGTCCCCCGAAGAAGCGGCCCAAGTGGCCAGCTCCTGCAACGGCTGCGGAGAATGCCGACGGGAAGACCGGGGTCATCGCATGTGCCCCTTCTTCCATATCGATCGCAAGGAGGCGAGGTCGCCACGTGCAAAGGCGACGATCTTCCGGGATGTCCTCTCCGGTCGACTTTCTCCCGACGAACTGACCCGGCCCGAGATGCGGCCGGTGCTCGATTCCTGTTTCAATTGCCAGCAATGCGCCGCCGAGTGTCCGTCGAGTGTCGACATCCCGCGCATGGCCGTCGAACTGAAAGCCCAGGCGGCTGTGCAGCAAGGGGTGTCCCGGGTCGACTGGCTGTTGTCGCGTCCCGATGTCTGGGGCCCTTGGGGCACATGGCTGGCTCCGGTGCTCAATACACTGCTCAACTGGCGGATCTTCCGCAGAGTTCTCGAGCTGACGATCGGCGTCGCCAAGGATCGTCGATTGCCGTTATTCGCCAAGCAATCGTTCCTTCGTCAAGGATCGGAAAAATGGAAGGAACCGCACGAATCGGGAATCGAAGAACCATCGTCACCGGCCGAAACGCTGAAGATCGTCTACTTCACCGACCACTTCGCAAACTACCATGATCCCGAGCTAGCCACCGCCTGGTGCCGGGTGGCGGAGCATGTGGGGCTGACGGTGCGTGTGCCCGATGGCCAGTTGGCTTCGGGGATGGCGCTCGTCTCGGCAGGCGAGCTTTCCGCCGCACGCGAGTTGGCCATGGAGAACGTGCGGGTGCTCTCCCGCTTCGCCCGCGAGGGGTACCGCATTGTCTGCACCGAGCCGACAGCGGCTCTCTGCCTCAAGAACGAATATCCCCGATTGACGGGCCATCCCGATGCCACGCTGGTCGCCCAGCAGACAATCGAAGCGGGGGCCTTGCTGGGCGAATTGGCGAGCCGGGGAGAATTGCCGACACACTTTGAACCGCTCGCGATGACTCCCCTCCGGGCGGTCTACCACACCCCCTGCCATTTGAAGGCGTTGGGCGACAAGCTGCCCCTGCTGGAAATCTGCCGGCTGATTCCGCAATTGGAATTGCATGTCGTCGAACGGGGATGCTCGGGGATGGCGGGAACTTTCGGACTCTCCCGCAAGAACTTCAACACCTCCATGAAGATCGGCCACGATCTGATGGAGACGATGCGCTCGCGGGAATGGGACTTCGGCATCACGGAATGCAGCGGCTGCCGGCTGCAAATGCTTCAAAGATCCACCACGCCCACCTTGCATCCCATCAAGTTGCTGGCGATCGCCTACGGGTTGATGCCGGAACTCAAGGCCCGCTTCAAACATCAGTCGAAAAAGTACACGATCGACTAGTCCGCGATGGTGAATGTGCATCCTGAACTTCGGCCCTTCCAGCGACCTTCCGCCATGCCAGCTCCCGACTCCATTCGCCCGGTTCCTGTGGACGTCCAGCTCTTCGCCTTGGCGAAGGAATTGACGGGCCAAGCATTGATCCAAGTGGCGGTGACGGGCGAGCCGGTCACCATTGGCTCCTTGAGGAAGTCTCTGGTGCTGCAGTTCCCCCAGTTGGCACCACTGGAGAAGCGATTGCTCTTCGCGGTGGGAACGCAGTACGCCACGGACGACACCGTCATCGACGGGCGACAGTCGGTTGCCTGTTTCCCGCCCGTGAGTGGTGGTTGATTATTGCCAACGACAATTGCGATGGGACTTTGGATTTCTGAAAGTGGCGCGATCATGGCCCGATTGACTGAGCAGCCGATTGACACCGAAGAACTCTTGCAACAGGTGCGGACGCCCGCCGCCGGTGCGGTGGTGCTGTTCCTGGGGACAGTGCGCGAGTTCACCCGGGGGGAGCAGACGGTCGCCTTGGACTACGAGGGCTTCGCGCCGATGGCGCTGGCGGAGATGGAACGGATCGAAGCCGAGGCCCGCGCGAAATGGGAGCTCAAGGAACTGTCGGTCGTTCATCGGCTGGGCCATTTGGAACTGGGCGAGGCGAGTGTGGCGGTGGCCGTGTCGTCGGCCCATCGCGCCGCGGCGTTTGAAGCGGGACAGTTCGTGATCGACGAATTGAAGGTCCGCGTGCCGATCTGGAAGAAGGAGAACTGGGCCGATGGCCGCACTGAGTGGGTCCACCCCTGATGTGGGGCGATCCCTCGCGATGGCCCGATGAAATGTGGAAATGAAAGAAATGCGGAAATGAAAAGAAGTGGCCCAAGTCGATGACTCGGGCCACTTCTTTTGTCTGGAGAACAGGCCTTCCTGTTAATCGGAAAGCCGTCGTCGCTGGCAGCGTTATTCTTCGGCCACGTAAGGAAGCAGCCCCATGAACCGGGCGCGGAGGACGGCGTCGCGGACGACACGCTGGTACTTCACGCAGGTTCCCGTCTTGCGGCGGGCCAAGAGATTGCCTTCCCGGTCGATCATCGCCCGCAAGGTCTTGAGATCCTTGTAGTCGACGAAGATCGGACGTGGTGGCTTGTCGCAACCATCGGGACAGAAGCGGCACTTCAGCTTCTTCTTGAGACGTTGGCGCTTCTTGCGAAGCTTCTTGATTTCGGTCTTGGTGTACTGAGCCATAACTTCCTCTCGGGTGGAGACCTGTCTAAACAGGCCCGTCTCCGGGCAATTCCGGAAACGCAAGAAACCTTCCCAGCCGCAAGACGATTCTTGCCAACGGAAAAGTCATGCACACGATCCGTGCATCAAAGTAGTATCAATTGGCTGATCAAAACTTGCAACCGATGGAGAAACCAGACAATGATTCTCCATAAGTCATTTCCAGAAAACAATTTGCTAATCGCCAAACAATCCTACAAAGACCTGCCGTATCCAGCGGCACACGCTTTTCTGCCATATCTCGTGGAAATTTCGTTCAGGAATCAACTCTTCAGATACGATCGCTCCCCCAGGACATCAACTCCAAGGGGAACCCAGTGAGGATCTCGCACATGCCGGCATCGCCAGGGAAGATGTCATCTCAGGTCTTCGCCGGTCTGCTCACGGTCGGACTCCTTTTCCAACCCGCGTCCCCTCAGTTTGAATCCACGGTTTGGGGGTCGAGCGCCATTGTCTCAGCGGCTGCCTGGGCCGCCGAGCCGGGATCAGACGAGGCGGCCCTTCCTCCCTCATCGATCTCAATCGCCGCCAACCACCGGGAACTCAACTCCGCGGCAAATGCCTTCTCCATCGCGATGACCAAGGCGGAGGCCTCGATCACGGCGGGGGCACTCAAACAATCGGCCGGAGTACTGGCCAGTGATTCCCTCGAAGGTCGCCAAGCGGGGACTCGCGGTGGTCAAGCTGCCGCCGCCTATCTGGTGACCGAACTGAAGAAGACACGGCTTCAGCCAGCGGGAACAGCCAGCTGGTACCAGGAGTTTCGTGGCGACTGCAAAAACATTCTCGCGAGAAAGCCGGGGAGCGACCCCTCGCTCAAGGACGAGGTCATCGTGCTGGGGGCGCATTATGATCACGTGGGCTACGGCAACCCGAACAACAGCCGGGGAGGGGTGGGGCAGGTTCACAACGGGGCCGACGACAACGCGAGCGGAACATCGCTGCTGCTCTCCGTCGCCCGGGCTTTCGACGAACTTCCGCCCCTCAAGCGAACCGTCATTTTCGCCTTCTGGGATTCCGAGGAGAACGGTCTCCTGGGATCGACCCACTGGCTCGACAGCGGCCTGGTTCCCGCCGCCAGGATCCGCAACTCGATCAACACCGACATGGTGGGCCGCTTGCGCAAGGATCTGGTCAAGGTGCAGGCCTGGCGATCTCAGGCGGGGTTGCGGCAGGCCATGTCGTTGGCCAATCAAAGGGCCAATCCCCAGGCCAACCTCTTCTTGAAGTTCGACGACACGGTCATCGCCGATTCGGATCATTGGCCGTTCTTCAGCCGGAGAATTCCGGCTTTGCAGATCGACACCGAACTGCACGACGACTATCACCGCCCGACCGACGACGCCGATCGCTTGAACTTCGAAGGGATCGAACGCATCTCGCGGTGGGTCTTCCATCTCGCCGTGGATCTGGCGGAACGGGACACTCTCGCCCCATTTCGTGAAGACGTGTTCGAGGAGGTGAAGCGCGGCGTGAGATATGTCTCGCCCGTCGCCGCCACGCCACCCAGGCTGGGAATGACCTGGCAAGGAATCCCCGGCGATCGCGGTGAAATCATTGTCGAGCAGGTGCGGAAGGGGAGCCCGGCGGATGGGGCGGGCATCGAGCCGGACGACCGCATCCTCGCCTTCGGCCCTTATCATGATTTGAATACGAAGCTTCTGAAATCGCTGGTGGTCACCGCACCGCGCGAGGTGCCGGTCGAACTGCAGAAGCCCGATGGAACGGTTCGGACAACACGGGTGAGCCTGGCTGGCGCTCCCGTGCGCGTGGGTCTCGCCACCCGTACCGATCCCGCCATGCCGGGGGTTGTGGGCGTCACCGATGTCATCCCCAATTCACCGGCGGCGGTGGCGGGCGTGCTGCCAGGCGATTGGATCTATCGGGTGGCAGGCGAGCCTGTTGGCACCATCCAGAACTGGCGGCAACTGGCCGACCACATGTCGCAAGCCACGGAGCTGGAGATCGAACGAAACGGTCGCATTCGCACCGTGACGATCGAGCCACTCCTGTTCGAATGAAGCGATCACGCCCATCGCAGGCGACATGAGCGAAGCTTCGACCTTTTCAACAATTTCGTCGTCTTTCCATAGACCAACCGCTGGCTTCGCAGGGAAGCGGCTGCGGCAGCTTTCGCCGCATGACATCGCCAAGTTGGCTGCCATATCAATGGATGGCCTGGCAATGAAGCAGCTTCTGCTCGATTCATGGCCCCTCCCGCCCGTGGGAATGTTAACGTCGACTGATGGCGATGAATCGTGTTCAACCCCGCCCCGCCATTCAGCCGAAATCACGCCTGATAGCCGACATTTCGCCGACTCGTTGATTGAAACAATGAGGCGTCTGGCAAGACTGGGCACCGCAGGCGAGGTGGTTCGCTTCGACAAGTGATATCGGATCGACGGACTGGACGGTGGCCTGTTATCCTGTCGCGCTCAATCGACAGCATGTCTCGAATGACCACTCCAGCACAGAAGGCTTGGATACGTATGCGGGCTTTTTTTGCCGATCTCGCCAGCAATCTCCATCGGCCCCACAGCTTCCAGAACATGGGCGTCGTGACGAAGGTCGCAACCACAGGTCTGTTGACCCTGGGACTACTCGCAGCGGGGTCGTTGCCCAGTGCCAGCGCGCAGACGGGCGCTGTCACCGGGCCATCGTCCTTGCCCCCCACCGCCAAGCCGGGCGAGATCGTGCCGGATGTCGGTGCGAAAATTCTGGGGGGGACCGCCGCAGCATCGGCAACGGCGACCGCACCGGTGGCGCCTCCCGTTCTCGCACCGACATTCACCGTGCCGGCCCCGCCGTTCCCGGTGAACGATCCGCTGAGCGACCCGCTGTACAAGCAGGTCTCGACAGCCATTCAGGTCACCAGCCAGCGGTATCTCACGGCGAATGTGCACACCCCCTGGCAGATTTTCCACGGGATCCTCGCCCTGCATGAAGACTTCCAATTGAAGCTGGGCGGCGAAAAGGTTTCCGCCATCGAGTGGATCGCTTCGTCGAATCCCCAATTCGATGGCAAGCCCTGGATCCTCATCACTCCCAATGGCGGCAAGTTCCATCCGTTCACGCGGGCCTATGCGTTTGAAGGTCACCCCGCCCAGTTTCTGGCTCTCCTTTCGGAGTCCAACCTCCCGCCGACATTCGAGTTCAAGACACCCTCTCGAAACGTGACCATCACCGAAATGCTGCAAACCGCCATGCGGGATGTGAACGATCGGGAGGAGATCACCTGGGTGCTGTGGGCCCTCGTCCATTACTACCCCACGAACACACAGTGGGCCAACGCCCGTAACGAGCCTTGGAGCATCGATCGGCTCGTCCAGATCCAGAATGCCGCCGCTGTGGAAAAAGGGGCCTGCGGCGGAAACCACGGCCTCTTCGCCCTCGCCCGAGCCCGAGACAAGCATGTGGCCGAGGGGTTGCCACTGCAGGGTGTCTGGTTCGAGGCCGACTATAAGATCAGGCGTTACATCGAGACCGCCCGCTCGATGCAGAACACCGACGGCACGTTTTCGAGCAAGTTCTATCAGGGCCCCGGTTATTCGTCGGATCTGAATTCCCGCCTCAACACCACGGGTCACACCTTGGAGTTCCTTTCCGCGGCACTTCCCAAGGAACGCCTCAACGAGCCCTGGGTGCGGAATGCCGTCACGGCCCTCTCGAAGGATCTGATCGACAACCGCAAGGCACCCTCCGATTGCGGCCCGCTCTACCACTCTTTGAACGCACTGCGGATCTATCACGGCCGGGCCTGGCCAACCGCCGTGACCGTCGCCAAGCCGCTCACACCAGAGACAGCTGAGACATCTCCCTCCGCGACCAAGGAAGCCAAACCGGAGGTGAAGTCCGAACCGGTGGTCAAGGAGATGCCCGCCCCGGCAATCACCACTCCGGCACCGACAACTCCTTCCATTCCCACGAACGATTCGACGATTGTCGTGCCCCCCGCGAAGGCTAACACCACACCGACCCCAACGCCGATGCCGGTGACTCCCCAGCCCGTCGTGTCTGAGGAGAAGCCACTAGTTCCCACCCCGGCCATTCCCACGGTGACACCACAGCCATCCAGCCCGGCTGGGGCTCCCCCCGCGGCTCCCGAACCCGCCGTCGATACTCCGGAAAAGCCGCTCGCAGCGATGTCGGACAACCCGTCGATCCCACCCGCTCCCGGCCCGATTCCCGCCGACTCCTTGACAGGTCTGCCGGATCGAATTTCCAAGCTGCGCTCGATCGACGTTTCGGGACGGGGTGCGGTGTCCGAGCCGCTTCCCTCCACGGCTGGAATTGCCCGACTGGGGGCGCGACAGACCACCGCAGACCCACTCGTCCCCGGCAAGATCTCCACAGCGGCACCCTTGGACGGCGAACCGGCCAAATTCGACTTTGCACCTGCCGCCACGCCCCTTTCGGCTCCTCCCGCTTCGGCTGTGAAGCCTAGCAATCGGCAGCCCGCGACCTCCGCCCAACTCGCCCCTCAGCAGGTTCCACTGGCACCGACAGGCTCGACGGCTGGTGGGAGCAAAAGCGAAATCGCGGCTCCCCTCGCCACGGGCGAGAGCCGCTCGGGCTGGGTGATTCGAGCCGTTCCGTTCGATCTGGGGACTCTCAAGCCGACATCCGGCGAGATGGCCATGGAATCCGGGCACGCGGGAACTGAAACCAAAGACGAGGGGCGTGAAGCATCGACAACTGCCGGGACCCTACCCGTACCACCACCCTCTCGACCGATCACAAAGCCAGCGACGGATAGCAACCTGCCATTGTAGTCGCGGTCGATTAATTACGATCGGGGACGCCGCAAGAACTCAGTCGGCATCGCGGCGGAGGGCGCGTGGTCGAGAGAGAATCTCGTTAAGCAGCACGGCTGTCGCCACCCCACCAGGCTTCTTCAGAAGGTCGAGAAGAGGATGGGAACCAGTGGCTTGGGCCATGCGAGTCGGGTCGGCGATGTTCGATGTCTGCCCCCCCGCCTGATTACCGGCGGAGTTGCCTAGTGAGCCGAATTGCGAAGGACCGGCCGTCGAGCTGCCAGCCGCAGCGAATTGCGAGACATGCCTCTGCGAGCCTTCGCCCGAGGTCAATTGCCGACTCGAGGATTCCCCGAGCGAAGCCGCCGTCGCAGGGACGAAGGCCCCTTGATTCGTCATCGACGAGGGAAGTGCTCCCGAGCCAACGGGGGTGTTTCCCAACCCCTGGCCGATTGGCCGATTGAGAGAACCCTGTCCTTGTGGGCGGTTTTGATTGGCCGGATTCTTGCTCTTTTTCTGCTGGTTCTTCTGTTGTTCCTTGGCCTGACGACGTTCGATCGCCGCTTGCCGGCGACGGGCTTCCTCGGCCCGGGCCTCCGCCTCCCGCTTATCGTTCTCACCCGACAGCTTCACACCCGCGTCGCGTAGAAAGTCCTCGATCTTGGTTGCAACGGGTTCGTTCCGGGGCTGATTCCGATTGGCCTTGGCCTGCTTCTCCGCCATCGTCTTCTGAGCCCCCTGGATGGCATTGACCACCCAGCTCAGCACGGTGAACAGCAGCACGAGCAGCCCCACGATCTGACCTGCGTCAATCGCCAGCAGCGGAGCCATCCGCAAGTCAGTCAGTGGGAGCATGATCCAACCCTTCTATCCCTTGGGAAGCATCGCCTCCCCCAATCAACCGCGAACGCCAGCGGAGTCGATCGCATCCAGATCGACTTCCATCGTCCGCCGGTTCTGCGAAATGAACAAGGGGAATCGAGACGACAGACAACGGCTTTTCTTCAGCTAGGATCGTGAGGCACCGGTCTGGCCGGCGATCGCCGATCGCATTTGGGTATCAGCCTGCACGTTTTTGAGTTCGTAGTAATCGAGCAGCCCCAGAGTGCCATTTTGGAAGGCTTCGGCCACCGCCTTGGGAACCTCCGCCTCGGCAAGAACCACCGCGGCGCGGTTGGCCTGGACTTCGGCGATCATTTCCTGCTCGCGGGCGGTGAACTCGGCGCGGCGCTGTTCGGCACCGGCTTGGGCGACACGCATGTCGGCCTCGGCCTGATCCGCCGACAACCGTGCACCCACGTTCTCACCCACATCGATATCGGCGATGTCGATCGAAACGATCTCGAAGGCGGTGTTCGCCTCCAAGCCAAGTTGCAGCACGGTCTGGGAGATGCGATCCGGGTTTTCCAGCACGATCTTGTAGTTCTTGGTCGAGCCGATCGCCTTCACGATCCCCTGCCCCACACGGGCGATGATCGTTTCCTCGGTCGCACCGCCGATGAGCTGCTGGAGATTCGTCCGCACGGTGACACGGGCCCGGGCCTTCAACTGGATCCCGTCGCCCGCCACCGCGTCGAGCGTCGAAGAGCCTTTGCGGGGATCGGGGCAATCGATGATCTTGGGATAGACGCTGGTGCGAACCGCTTCCAGGAGATCGCGTCCGGCGAGGTCGATCGCCTGGGCCGTCTGCCAGCTCAAATCGATCTTTGCCCGGTAGGCGGCAACCATCGCCTTGATCACATTGAGGACGTTGCCTCGCGAGAGATAATGGGCTTCCAGGTCGCGGGTCGAGATCGGATAAACATCGGTCAGCCCCGACTGCACCGCCATGATCTTGGCCCGGACGATGACATCGGGATCCGTCTTGCGGATCGACATGGCCACCAGTTGCACCAGCCCGATCCCCACACCGGTCAGCTTGCACTGGATCCACAAGCTGAAGTAGCGGATCAGCAGATAGGTCATGATCAGCACGATGATCACGACCACGGCGGTCACGCCGATCACCACAGCGGTGGTCTGGTTCTGAGCGAGGACAAACATCGGTTGAACCGCAAGATCTCGCAGCATTCGGGCCTCGTGCATGAGTGGGTGAGAACAACCGCAAATTTCTGACCGTCGGTCGAGCACTCCGAATTCCATCGCAATCCGGAATGGCAAAGCGATTTCAAGCGTTCGACATGGAGCGAAAGGAACACACGGCTCGGCAAAACACCTACGGTCTAACTGTCCAGCGAACACAAATCAAGAAGCCATGGCCGAACTCATGGGAAATCAATGGGGGTGTCGGAGGGTATCAGCTGATCCGCTTCGCGGAATCCGCAGCGGAGTCCTCGGCGGCGAACTCGGAAAAGGGGTCGAGCTCCACGGCTGGGGCTGGGGCTGGCGGGTTTCCTCCGTGGGGGTTGCCTGCGGACGGCAAGGCCGCGGATGTCGTCGACGAAGGCATGGCGGCGGTGTCGGCTGACCCATGATTCATCGCTGGATCAGCGGACTCGGACCTTGAAGTCGCCGCTGGCGACATGGGAGCTTCAGCCGCCGCCGACAATTCTCCCGCCTCCGGAAGACGGACGACGAGCGTCGAGCCGCGGAGGCCCGCCACCACAATTCGCGTCCCAAACTCGAGGAGCGAATCTTCGGAGACTGCGGAATACCTCGCGTCACCAATGCTCACATAGCCGCCAGGTGCCAAGGTCGTGCGTACGACACCTTGTTTCCCGATCAATTGACGCAGGTCGTGATCGGTGGAGGTCTGCGGCCCGCGCAAATTGTCTCCATCCGGCGGTTGGAGGATCATTCGCTTTCCCGCCCGTGTTCGCGGCAGGATCTCCAGCGCTCCGAGCAGGCACAAGGGAACGAGGAGCAGCACCATCGCGAAGTGAGCCGCGAACCAGATCGGTGCCACCCACAACCAGGCAATGGCTGACAGGACCAGTGACGAGACGATCGCGGTCACGGTGATGACGGCCAGCACGCCGCCCGAGGGAATGAAGATTTCTGCGACCAGCGTCGCCAGCCCGAAGATCAGCAACAGAATTGACCAGAGGGCATAGCCGTTCATTCGTATTCCCGAAATTTTCGCTGCGGCATGGCCGAAAGTCGCCATGAAGCTGCCGTCAACCAAACACCGATTGATCCGCCGTGGAAAGTCGACACGCCCCTTCAGAGACTCACGAAAGGATTCTATCCGTATTCGAGGGCGGAGGTATGCCTTGCACGCCACTCGGGCAACTTTGGCTGTCAACACTCCGGACAGCGGCTTTCCCCATGCCGGTTCGCTGGCAAAGCACCGATTGTGCGGCTAAACTCCCTGTTTCGGGAAAGGCCTTCCGCTTTGGCGGCCACTTCCACAGCATTCTGTCAGTCAACCTAACGCCAATCTGGTTCAGAAGTTATGCCTAACAGCGACGGTGCACGACGGTCTCTCCGCAAGCAGCTCAAGCGGCGTGCTGCGAATCGAATTCTGCGATCTGTCATGCGTACGACAGTGAAGAAAACCCGTTTCACCTTGGCCGCAGTGGTCACTGGTGGGCCAGAAGAAGCCGCTGTCACCGAACTGCGGGTCGCGATCAAGAAGATCGATCAAATGGCCGCTCGCGGTCTGATCCACAAGAACAAGGCCGCTCGAGACAAGTCGCGACTGACCATTTCGTTCAACAAGGCTGTCGCAGCCAAGAACGCCAAAGCCGCTGCCGTTACTGAGTAGTCGGCCCTCCGCCACTCTGCCAACCGTAAGCGGTGGTCGCAATTTAAGCTCTCTCTCTTTACGATCCGGGCGGGATGAATTTTCCCCCGAGATGTGAGTCTGGCCAACCTGCGAATCACGCCATCAAATTTTAAAAAAGAGCCGGACACCTCGTGTCCGGCTCTTTTTTCGTTTCTACTTTTCCTGAAATACACTCTTTGATTGACCCACTTGGCTACTGGCTTTAGTCGATGGGGTTCCCGATATGGAGAGGCTCACTGGGCGTCAAAGACGGCAGAATCGTTCAAGTCAATACCGAGCATTTGCCGATGACGAGCGATAGCGGCTGCTCCGGCCGCGCCACGACCGTTGTCTCGCACTCGATTCGGGAGTCACCTCGATGTCCCTGTTGTCGGCTTTTGCAGCGATAGGTCGTCGCGGTGCCATTGCCATCTTGTCGATGCTCGCCTTGGGGCTCGGCATCGCTTGGTGCTTTTCGTCACAGACCTCATCGATCCCGTCTGCCGACACCACCGAATCGATCGATGCTCTGCTGGTTCAACTCGAAGCGGGTGAGTCCCCATCGAAACCGCCCATTGCACCGACCATTCCAGCGACGTCTGAATCGGCCCCGGCTCCCACACCTCCGGGCACCATTCTCCTGGTGGGCGGGACGGAAGAGAATTGGCATGAGAACACTGCGGAACAACCCGTGGTGACCGCGGGGGCCGAGACAACACCTTCAAAGCTCGAGCAAGCAGTCTGGTTCGTGGGAACCATCGAAGCCACGCCTGTCGAGAACTCAACCGTCTCGAATTCAACGGTCCAATCCAACGCCTCCCCAAAGGCGTTGATCGAAATCGTTCCCGCCCCCGCTTCGCCCAGCCGCGTGACAGCGAACATGGCTCCCGCGAACGGGCCCCGTTAACTCCAGAACATGAGGGCCGTGATCCCGATTTGGGGGTCACGGCCCATGACTCTTTGCAGGTGAGACGTTTATGTACGAAGCACACTGGGGATTGAAGCGGGCGCCCTTCGGTGGAGAACTGCCAGCGTCGGGCTTTCTCGACAGTCGGTCGCATCAAGCCGCGCTGCTCAAGCTCCGCTACCTCATCGAGACCTCGAAAGGAGCCGGTCTGCTCGCAGGCCAACCGGGCTTGGGGAAGACCACGGTGTTGGAAGTCCTCGCACGGGAATTCCCCTCCGGGCCGGAGCCTGCGGGGCGCGGCACGGGAACGGCCAAGGTTCGGTTTGTCCCCATTTTGTTTCCCCAGCTCACACCGGCGGAACTTCTGGGCTACATCGCTTCGAAACTCTCCTACGAGCATCTCGAAGGCCCCAAAGTTCCTTCGATGGATTCCAGTCTGCAAGTCATCGAACGCCGTCTCGAAGCGCTGACGGCCCAGCACGTCAAGACCGTCCTGCTGTTCGACGACGCCCAGTTGATCGAGGACCGCCGGGTCTTCGGCACCATCCAGTCGCTGATGAATCTTTCACAGCCGGGACGGATGGAACTGGTGACGATCTTCTCGGGTCAACTGGAACTGGTGAGCGCCCTCAAACGCCAGAAGCCGCTCGATGAACGCCTCGCCTTCAAATGCCTGCTCGTGCCCCTCACCCAGGAAGAGACCACGCAATATGTGGTCTGCCGGATGGAAGCCGCGGGCGGGACATCGAACGTCTTCACTTCGGACGCTCTGCAGGCGATCCACCTGCTCTCCTCCGGGGTTCCCCGCCGCATCAACCGGCTGTGCGACTTCGCCCTGCTGGTGGGCTATTCCGAGAACCTGCAACGCCTGACGGCCGAGCACATCCACGCCGTTGCGGAAGAGATGCTCTCCGCCATGGCGGCGTAACGAGTCCCGAGATGACAACACCCGGCAGGTTCTCCCTTGCCGGGTGTTGTCACAGGATCTGATTATCAATGGCGATACACGTCAGGCGTGCGGTTCGGTCATGCTGAACGGATCGAGGGCCTCGGTGAGTTGTTCCTCCGAGAGGACCTTCTGCTCCAGGCAGAGCTGACGAATCGTCTTGCCGGTTTTGAACGCCTCTTTGGCGAGTTGGGCCGCCTTCTCGTAGCCAATGTACGGATTGAGGCTCGTCACCATCGCCAGGCTTTTCTCGATCGAGGCCTCGCAGGCTTCGATGTTCGCTTCCATCAGCTTGGCGCACAGGTCGTCGAAGGCCTTGACCCCGCCCGCCATGACCACCACGCTCCCCACTGTCGTCTGCCCCATGACGGGCATCATGATGTTGAGCTGGAAGTTCCCTCCGGTGGCACCGCTGAAGGCGACGGTCTGATCGTTCCCAATTACGAGCGCCGCCACCTGCATCAGGCTTTCGCACATCACCGGATTAACCTTGCCCGGCATGATCGAGCTGCCCGGCTGCAGATCGGCGAGGATCACTTCATAGAAGCCGCAACGCGGCCCCGATCCCAACCAGCGGATGTTGTTCGCCACGTTGAACAGCGTCACCGCGATCGCCCGCAGATGACCATGACATTCGACCAGCCCGTCGCGCTGCGCACTGGCTTCGAAGTGGTTGACGGCCTCGATGAAGGGGATCCCCAGTTCCTTGGCCAGCACGGCACACACCCGGGCACTGAACTCGGGATGGGTGTTGATTCCCGTTCCCACCGCCGTCCCGCCCACCGGCAGTTCGAGGACGGCCGCCAAGGCCTGCTTCGCCCGCTGCACTGAGAGTTCCAATTGCCGGGCGAACCCACCCACCTCCTGGCCCAGGCGAATCGGCGTCGCGTCGGCCAGATGGGTGCGGCCGATCTTCAGCACCTTGTCCCAGGCCTTGGCTTTCTCCGCGAGTGTGTTGGCCAAGCCCTCCAGCGCGGGGATCAATTGCGTCTGAATCGAATGAGCGACCGCCACATGGATCGCGGTCGGGAAGGTACAGTTCGTCGACTGGCCCATGTTGACATGGTCGTTGGGATGAATCGGCTTCTTGGCTTCGAAGCGATTGCCGCCCGCCAGCTCGATCGCCCGGTTCGAGATCACCTCGTTGACGTTCATGTTGCTCGATGTCCCCGATCCCGTCTGGAAGACGTCGATCGGGAACTCGTCGTCCCACTTCCCGGCGGCCACTTCCCGGGCGGCGTCGAGCATGAGCTGCACCTGGCCGTCGGTCAGCTTGTTCTTCCCGGTATTGGTGAGCTTGCCCAAATCGCGATTGGCGACGCCGCAGGCATACTTGACCCAGCCCATGGCCCGGATCAGTTCGGGATGGAGCGTCCAGCCCGAGACGGGGAAGTTCTCGACGGCCCGATGTGTCTGGGCACTGTAGTAGGCCTGGGCCGGGACATGAACTTCGCCCATCGAATCGGTTTCGATACGTGTCTCGGACATCGTCGGTGCTCCTCTACGAATGGCAGGTCGCGGGGTGGATTTGTGCGTGATTCCGGCGGAAGTGGCGGTCAAGTTCCAGGCCGCCGCCGGTCAAAAACAGGGTGGTTCCGGTTGAAGATGAGATTCTGGACAGCCGGGCGTTCCACGGAAACCGACTCGCCTGAAAATCTTGCGAACAATGGCCCAGTAGGCCCTTTCGAAGTATCCACGGAGACCGTTGCCGGAAACGAAGAAGCCCGGCTGACCGTGAAGGAAAGCCGGGCTTCTTACATCGAATGCCCAGGACAGGAATCGAACCTGCACGGGTGTTACCCCACTAGGCCCTCAACCTAGCGCGTCTGCCAGTTCCGCCACCTGGGCATCAACGGCATTCGATTGGCACAATTATCAGGTTCACCAGCTCGACAGAGACCTGTCTCGACCGGCAAAGCCCAATTCAATCTCGCCTGCACTGTTTCTCTACCGGACGTGAGGAGCGTCGTGGTGCAAGGCTTGGCGAGTATATCGCCAGAACAGGTGGCCGCAAGTCTCCCGGAGCGGGTTGGCACACGCCCCGCCGCAGGAAGGTGCGATTCTTCCGACGGGGCAAGGAGACACCGCCCTCCCAGGGGGGTCAGGTGAAGCGGTGCCGGGGAACTGGCTCCCGCCGGAGGTGTTGTCGCTGGCGGGAGTTTGGGCGGCGGTAAGATTTCGGAGCTCCCGCAGTTTTCCGCTCCAGTCGGTTGGCGAATCCCAATCCATCGATTACATTGCGAGATTCACAACAGGGGACATGCCCTTTACTGGGCATGCCATCAGACATTCTCCTCTGAACAAGAGCGAATCCAATGAGTTCACAGGCCGAAGGAGCTGTTTCGTGGTAAAGTTGCGGTTGCGCGAAAATGAATCGATCAATGATGCCGTCAAGCGATTCCGTAAACTGGTTGAGCATGCCGGGATCAAGAAGGAAATGCGCCGCCGCGAATTCTACGAAAAGCCCAGCGAAACGAAGCGCCGCACCCGCCGCCGCGCCGACCGCCGCGCCAAGATGCAGCGAGTCATGAGCTCGTAGATTCAGCTTTCATAATCGCTGGTCGCCATTGAAAATTGCCAAGACTCACCTTTCGAGGTGAGTCTTTTTTTGCGCCGATGCGAATCGCAATTGGAAAATAGCGAGTTGGAAGTCACCAAAACATGCTTGCCCAAAGCTGCAAACGCGGCACGCAAAGCGATGTTCCCAATGGAAACGCGTATCGAAGGCCGCTGACGTTCGAGTGATTGAACCCGCAATCCAAACGAAAAAAGAGGGGTCGCGACGGCATTGTCGCGACCCCTCTTTGATTTCATTCCGCTGCCGGTTTTCAGAGCGTGGCGGAATCCAAGGACTCCGCAACGCCGAAACCAGCCAAGGTAACTATTGCACGTCGACAATCACCCAGCCGTCGACGACGGCGATCTTGGTGACGAATGCGGAGACCGACTTCTTCGGGCCCTCGATCTGGAACTTGCTTTCCACCGTGCGATCAGGCAGGGCATCCTGAATCTTCTTGCGGATCACACCCTTAGTGGCGATCCCGAGATCGCCCTCAACATCCGCCACGGCGATCGTACCGCGGGTCACGTTGATCGAAGGGCCGCTCACTTGGAAGTTCAAGGGAACGGTGATTTCGGAGACAGGAATCTCTTCACGGTCGGCCGACTTGAAGCCGGTGCGAAGAACCAGAGTCAGGACTCCCGACGAAGCCCGGATGCGGACGGGATCTTCCTTGGCGAAGACGAAGGAGTTCGCGTTGGGTGCTTCCCCTTCGGCCTTGGGCTTTGGCTTGAGGGTGATCGGACGGCCCAGAGCTGTGCTGAGGAACTTCTCAATCTCCTTGCGGAATTCTTCCTCGGTGAAGGTCTTGCCGGCGAAGCCCATGCGGTCGATCGAGTTGTTGAGCAGCGATTCATGGAGCAGGATCGTGGCGCCGGTGCTAGCCGTCAGGAAGTTGGCCGGTGGGACGTTCCCGCCGATTTCGCCTGCTTCCATCAACCGGCTGGAAAGGCGGAGGTCGGTCTCTGTGGTCTGGTAGGTCTTCGAATCGGGGAACAAGCCGACCTTCTTGAGGCCGGCGAAGAGTTCCTTTTCAAGTTTCACACCGGCGTTGCTCATCGCCGTATCGACTTCCTCATTGAACCGGGGGAGCACTCGCTCACGCACACGCTGGGCGGCGATCGCTTCAGCTTGGGGGCGGCGGGAGGCCACTTCACCGGCGGCGATGCGATCGGCCATGCCACCGAACAGGAACGAACCACTGTACCTAGTGGAAATCCCCGTGGTCGTGTTGTTCGGGCGAACGCCGATCAGCGCGGGTGCGGTGAAGAACTTCTCACCGTCGAAGTTCACGTCCTTCGTGGCGTAGAAGGTGTGATAGCCGGAGGTGTTAACCGTGGCTTCGCTGGTCACGCCGGTGGTGGTCGACTGCACCACGCCGTTGAGCGTGATGTCGAACCGGGCCGAGTTCGGCGAGGGCTTGAGATTCACGCCTACATTGGTGGAGGTCGTCTGGTAGCCACCGACATTGGCACCGAGGATGAAGTCGCGAACGCCGCCAGCTTCGGTCCGGGCATCGGACATCAGCTTGGAAAGGAAGGTTTCGCTGGCAACCAGCCGCAGGTTGTAGTTCAGGAAATTCTTCTGCACCACGGCCACGAGTGCCGCTCCGCCGCCGGGGACGGTCTCTTTCACATTCTTGACGGCACTGCGGAGGGCGGTCGCGGTCTGTGTGCTGGGGTTTTCTTCCGCCTGCTGCACAGCGGTGGCCAGCTGGGCGATGGAGGCGCGAATCTTTTCCTTCGCGTTGTCATCGACCGGGGCACCCACGGCGGCGACATAGCCTTCCAGCGAAGTCTGGAGGGCCTTGAATTCGGGACGGCTCAAGAAAGCCTTCTGGGCTTCGTTTTCAATTTTGGAAACGCTGGCGAGACGATCGATCGAGGCCTTGGCGGCTGCGATCGCGGCCCCCTGATCATCGCCGGAAAGCGACTTGCCGAGTTCCTCGCCGCGAATGAAGGGCAGCCATGCCGTACCGCCGGGAACCTTGGCCAGCGAGGCCTTGAGGGCGTCGAACGCCTTGACCGATTCGGTCTTCTTGGCGGCGATGGTCTCTTCTCGAACCTTGACAGGGTCGAGTGCGAGGGAAATGAGAATCGCATCGGCGAATTCGATCGTTCGCGTCAACGAGCCCCTGAGGGTCGAGAGCGGGGCATAGATCGAGCGGTAGCGGGCATCGGCGAGGGACTTGTCGACAATCGCTAGGCGGGCCTTCAGACCATCCAAGGCCGCCTTCTGGGCGGCGACATCGCCTTCCAGCAGGAAGAACTTGTCGACGGCTGTGGTGGTGGCTTCGCTCCAGGCCGTCCAGTTGGGCCCGAGTTCCGCGAGAACGTCGCTTCCGAGCCGGGTGGGAACGGTCGCGGGAAGAATGCCCCGCAGACCTTCCGGGGCGGGATCCTGGTTGCCGAACGCCCAACTGCCCATCGCGAGGCCGGTCATGGCGCCGACGGAAAGAACCCCTCTCCAAACTCGGTTTTCACGCCGTGACAGGCGAATCAGTACTTGGGACATTGTGTGCAAGGCCTCCGTGTGACGTGTCATCAGAAAGTCCGGCAAGGTGTAGTGGGCGCAAGGGGGGAAGGTGGCTCTTGAATCGACGCCCACCCTCCCCAAGTTTCATCGTCCGGCAGAATTTTCCATCCACAGCCGACGCTAATCCTTTTCAGACCCTTACGACACGAACATCGCGCTTGACCGGTACGAACGCTATCTTCCGCAATCATTGTCCAACCGACAAAGCTTGCCAGCCCCCCGCATGCTACTCAGCCGAAATCGCTCCGGCAATGATTGCCGGTCGATTGTGAACGCTTTCCCATCATTCCGTAGTCACCTTGAAAATCAACTTGTTCGCCATGGCACGCATCTTAAACGCTGAATTTTGATGGACTTCGAGCCAGGCCTCTCGAAGCCCATCGCCGCAGAACATCTCCGGGCGGAACCCATGCCTCCGCCAACAGCTGCCATTCGGGTCCTCACACTCGAAGTGCTTTCCAGTTCGCTCCACACTTCTCGTTTCCCCAGGAAACGGGCATAGTTTAAGGGAGAGATCTTGAATCCCCCCCGCGACAGCTTTCCTCTCGTGCAAGCCCCTCGCGCAATGGAGTGCCCGGCCCCCGTGTCCCCTCTCCTCGATGATCTGACGGAATCCCAGGCTCGGGCAGTCGAGCACTTCGAGGGGCCGCTGCTGGTTCTCGCCGGCCCCGGTTCGGGGAAGACACGCGTCGTCACCCGCCGCATTGCCCGCCTGATTGAACGCCGGGTCCATCCCTCGGAAATCCTGGCGATCACCTTCACCAACAAAGCCGCCAAGGAAATGGGGGGGCGGGTCGAGCATCTCATCCCCGGCGTGAAGGTGGCCGTGGGGACGTTCCACAGGTTCTGCGCGAAACTCCTCCGACAGTACGGCGGAGCGGTGGGCCTCAAGCCCAACTATTCCATTCTGGATGTGAAGGATCAGGACTCCGCACTGAAAGAAGCGGTCAAGGAAGAAGGCTTCGACCCCACCCACTACAGCCCCAGCCGCATCGGTTGGCGGATCGGGCAGCTCAAGAACGAATGCCTCACCCCTGCGATGTTCGCCGAGCAGACCAGCGAACGCATCGGCTCGCATCTCGATGCGGTCGTCGCCAAGGCCTATGGCCGCTATCAGAAGATTTTGCTCGAAGCCAATGCCGTCGACTTCGACGATTTGCTGATGCATGTTGTCATGTTGCTGAAGGAGAATCCCCACCTGCGGCAATCGCTGGATGAGCGGTACCGCTTCATCCTGGTGGATGAATACCAGGACACCAACCGCGCCCAGTACCAGATCATCTCGGCCCTCTCGCAGAACGAGCCGAACTTGTGCGCCACCGGCGATCCCGACCAGTCGATCTATGGCTGGCGGGGTGCCCAGATCGAAAACATCCTCCGGTTCGAACGCGACTACCCGCATGTCGAAATCGTGCGGCTGCAGGACAACTTCCGCAGCACGCCCGAGATCCTCGCCGCCGCCGATGAACTCATCCAACACAACACGCAGCGAAAGGCCAAGCAGCTTTTCACCGCCAATCCGTCCGGCCCCCCCGTGGTCATCCGCCGCTATGCCGACGGCTACCATGAGGCTGATTCGATCGCCGCCGAGATTCGCGAACGGGTCGCCAGCGGCGAACGGCAGTACTCGGATTTCGCGATCTTCTACCGCGTCAACTCCCTCTCGCGTTCCATTGAAACGGCTTTGGGCAGGGCCCGCGTCCCCTTCTCGATCACCGGCGGCGTCGCTTTCTACGAACGAACCGAAGTCAAAGATCTGATCTCCTATCTGCGACTCATCGAGAACCCGGACGACCGCCCCGCCTTCCGCCGCATCGTCAACACTCCGGTTCGAGGGATCGGCAAGAACTCGCAGGACAAGCTCGACCGCTGGGCGCAGGCCAAGGGTTTGAACCTGTGGAATGCCGTCCATCAGGTCGATTCATCCGCTGGCCTGCCGAAGAAGGCCGAGTACGCCCTCAAGCTCTTTGCGGCGCTGCTCGATGAACTCGCCAATCGCTCCCACGGCCCGATCGCCGAGCTGCTCGAAGTGATCGTCGAACGGACGGGCTATGCGACCAATCTGCGGGGTCTGGAACCCGAGGAATCGGCGAACCGGCTCGCCAACATCGGCGAACTGATCGCCTCCGCGCGTCAGTACGACTCGGATTCCAACAACTCCGGTTCACTGGGCGATTTCCTGGAGACGTGCAGCCTCGTGCAGGAGGCCGACGCTATCGACGCCACCGCGGGCGAAGTCCATCTCATGTCGCTCCATGCGGCCAAGGGACTCGAGTTTCCCTGCGTCTATTTGATCGGTGTGGAGCATGGGCTGTTGCCCCATGACCGCGCTCTGCGGGACGGCGATCCGCTGCAGATCGAGGAGGAACGCCGACTGCTGTTCGTGGGGATCACCCGGGCCCGCGAGGAACTGTGCCTCACCTGGACCCGGATGCGAACCACGCATGGCCGCCCGCTCAGCGCCATCGCCAGCCAGTTCCTCAGCGAGATCTCCGCTGAACACCAGGACTTTTCCGAAGACGACACCTCCTTCGGCGACTGGTCTCCCCAGGAAGTTCGCGGCGGTTCCTCGGGCGATTCGATCCTCGCCCAGCTCGCCGGCTTGAGTGCACCCAAACCCATCATTCCGCCGGAGGATGAGACCGAGGACGAACCCCAGGAATCGCCAGAAACATTGGCGACCCCCTCCGCCCCCACGTTCATG
>PNLE01000061.1 GCA_013822855.1 Planctomyces sp. | reverse complement strand
GAGGGAGGGGAAACGCGAGGAAGCGGAGAAGCGGCAAAGCTAGAACGGCGGGAGAGGGGAAATGCGAGGAGCGGTAGGAACACGCGCCCCTCATCTAAAGGGAAAACGTTGCGCGGGCGTCGGTGAGGATGTGGCGGGCTTGGCGCTGGCCGGTGGCGGTGGCGCCGGGCCAGAGGGTGCTGGTTTCGCCGAGATGGCGGACCAGGCTGGGCTGGTGGACGAAGTAGGGGACGCCCGCCCGGCGGCACCACCAGCCGACCACCGAATCGATGTTTTTGAGCCCCTCCGCCGGACCGTGCGGCCGATGGTCGAGGAGGGTGCGGTCGGTGAGCAAACGCCGGGCGGTGAGGGGCGACAGGAGGTAGGCCAACGCTCCCCAGGCCTGCCAGCCGGGGTCGATGACGGTGAATCCGCGGGCTCCGGCCCGTTCTTCATGGGCCGGGCAATAGAGGGAATAGATCCCCTGCGGTAATGGGCCTTGGGGGAAGATTTGCTCCAGATAGGGAACCAGCGAGGCGGCCAGTTCCGCGTCGTCCTGGAGAATCAGGTAGCCGTGAGCGTGAGGCCGCGAGAGCACCAACTCCGTGAGCGAGACGTACCAGTTGGGGAACGCCCCCAGCGTGGTGCCGCGGCGGGAGACGGTCACGCGGAGCTGGTGGTGATTCGGGCTGTCTGGAATGGGGGTGTCCGGTTCCGCGAAGAGTTGCGCTGCCGTGAAGCCGGCGCGGGCCACGGACTCCAGCGTGGCGGAGAGGGTGGCGGATTCTCGCGGGGCGGTGGTGATCCCCACGGCCCAGGGTGAGGTTTCGATTAACGGTGGGGCGGGATCGGCGGGGGGCATGATGGCCTCGCGAGATTCGGAGGGGAGGGAGATTCGGAGACGACGGGGCGGTGGGTGCCAGTCACGGGCGGAGGAGGTGGATGCGGAGATTGCTGGGTGGGAGATCTCTCGGGGGATCATTCCGGCGGGAGAAAGGCCTGCGGGAAGGAATCGCGGCTGAATTCGTCGTCGATTCCCAGGGCCTCGAAATGCTCCCGCCACCAGCGACCGAGCCGGGCGTCCGCTGCCGGTTGAATGCTGTGGGCCAGACCGGAGGCCAGGCAGAACTCGCCGAAGACGACGGCTTCCGGGGTGATGAAAGCGTCAACGCGCACCGGGAAGTCGAACAACCGGGAGAGATCCCGCGCCATCTCCAGCAGTTGAGGCAACCGCTCGGGCCGGGGGTGATCCTCCCAGGGACGCCCGCAGACATCCTTCATCGGTGTCCAGGTGAGGGGATCATAGTAGGCGAAGGTCTTTCGAGATCGATTGATGACCTGCACCAGCTTCACCTCGTGGCCGAAGCAGTAGCACTTGAAGTCCCGCGGCGGCACCTGGCCGTTCTCGTCGACGATCAGCTCCTCGATGAGCGAGGCGTACTGCCACCCCAGACGGATCTGTCCCTGTTGCACGACGACGACGTTTTTGGCGCAACTTTCCGAGTTGGGTTTGATGACGAAGGTCAGGTCGTCTCCCGCCAGGGATCTCGGCACGCGGTAGCCTTTTTGCGCCACCTGCTCTTTGGCGAAGAGCTTGTCGGTGCTCAGCCGGTTGTCGCGGAGCTGGGAGCGCAGCCCGTTGACGCGTTCGCGCAACCAGCGATAGCTCCCGCGATCCTCCGGCGGGTCGACGGCTAACGGGGAGGCTTCTGCAGGAAGGGCCGTCTGGATGATGTTTGGAGCCGGGTGGGCGGGAACCGTGACTGGCGATGGGTCGGGTGGATTTGAAGTGGCCTGTGTTTCACCTGCTCCGTCATCCTGCCGCAGGTGGAAGTAGCGGCGGATGGCGGAATGCATGGCGGGCTTGTGCGAGTTCCAGGTCCAGAGCCCCTGTTCGTCGATCCTCAGATCCGACGCCGGGTCGTAGTCGTGCTCGGTCAACCAGCGCATGCGGTCCACGTAATGCCGGTTCTTGCGGTCGCCATGCCAAAGATGCCGGATGGTGCCGCAGAGATGTCCCAGGCGGCCTTGGACGGCGGGAAACGACAGTTCCTCCCAACGGGAAATCGCCCGTCGCCAACCGGTGCTGCGCAACTCGTCCAGGAAGGGGACCGTTGTTCTCAACCAGCCGTGGAGCATGGTGGTGTCGCCCCCTCCCACCACATCCTGATCGAAGAGTCCTGCGGGGAGTGCCTCCCGCCGGGCGGCCCAGGCGAATCCGGGATGGGCGAAGCGCACCGAGGGATCGCGCGTCTGGCTGAACTTCGCCACCACACCGGGGCGGATCTCGTGGACTTCCCCCTGGGCATCCAGCAGCGCGACTTGATCGAAGAGCTGGACGACCGGCGAGCGGCTGAGCGCCTCCTCCGTCCGTTCCCGCCAATGAACGTCGGTGAAGAGGACATCGGCGTCGATCCAGGCGATGGAGTCGTATTCGTCGGGGACGGCTTGGATCGCCAGGTTGAGCAGCCGCTCCTTCTGCCAGAGCGTGTGCTTCGCGGGATCGCCCAACAGCTGAATGGCGTCCGGCACATGAAACGTGCCGTCGTAGGAGAGCTCGACGGTGGTCAAGGGAGCGTTCAGACGCTCGCGGAAAAGATCGTAATTCCGCCAGATCCGCCGATAGCGGCAGGGGTTGAACAGACAAGTGACGGCATGCAACACGGCCAAGGCTCCGAAAGAAGGGTCTCTACCCTATCTGACGAAGGTGCGCTCACTGTTTCTCGCATACCGCCGGGATGATCGCTGGAGGTTCGCCTCGAAGCGATGATCTCCTGGGCGGGCCTGATCGGTCGTGGATGAATGGAAAGCCCGGGAGTGGCTGGTGACAGCGGCTTCCGGGTTTTTGTGTTTGGGAGTTGTCGGTGGATGGTTGGTGATGAAATGTGGCAGGGGCTTTCAAACTTCCGTTGATTGGGAAAACGCGAGGAAGCATCTGCAGGTGGAGGAGGTCGGAGGCACAGGCTATAGTCGAAACCGGGCGGTGGGGTGTTTTCGTCGTCGCCGAATCGCTCCCAGAATTCTGCTCCCCGAAGAAGGTCGACTCTGGTGATGGACTTCCTCAAGAAGCTGTTCGAGCGCAAGCCGCGTGTTCCCAAGATCGATATTGGCAAACGCTTCGAGCTTTACGGCCGGGTGGGTCAGGGGAGCATGTCGAAGGTCTGGAAGGCCCGCGATTCCAAGCTGGGGAAGACCGTCGCGCTGAAGATTCTGGACATCGACAAGACGAATCGGCTGGAGGCGCGGTTCAAGGGGCTCAAGAAGCCGACGGAGGGAGAGATCGCCGTCATGCTCAAGCATCCGCATATCGTCAAGACGCTCGAGCATGGGATGACGACCAAGAACGAAGCCTACCTCGTGATGGAGTACGTCGAAGGGGTCGCCCTCAGTTTTTTGATCAGTGCCCAAAACGATGTGATGAAACAGAACTGTCTGCGAATGGCGATCGAACTGGGCGAGGCGATCAATTACTTCCACCGGCAGAACTGGATCCATCGGGACATCTGCCCGCGGAATGTGCTGTTGGATGAAAACAACAAGATCAAGCTGATCGACTTCGGCCTGGTGGTGCCCAACACGCCGCAGTTCCAGGCCCCCGGCAACCGGACAGGGACGGCGAACTACATGGCTCCGGAACTGATCCGCCGCCAGAAGACCGATCAGCGGATCGACATCTTCTCTTACTCGGTCACCTGCTTCGAGATGTTCGCCGGGCAGTTGCCATGGGAGTCCGGGCAAACGCTGGAAGCGATCCTCTCGCACATCAATTCGCCCCCGGCGGATCTCAAGAGTTTCTGCCCGGATCTGGATCAGCGGGTGGTCGACACGATCATGAAGGGGTTGGCGATCTATCCGAGCGATCGGTGGCAGCGGATCAGCGAGATGATCGAAGTGCTGCGCACTGTTCATTCCGAGCAGAATGCGCGACAATAAGCAGCATTCGCTTCAAGGCCAAGCCGTTCATGGGGAGGTTGGCTTGGCGAATGTTGGGAGCACTGTCTGGTGCGCCGTCAGTGGCACCCGGCGGCAGTGGCACACGGTCGAAGTGGCTCGGGGGGAGATCGCCCACAGAGGCATCGCGTGTTGCGAGGATGGTCTGACCCCGTGCACTTCCAACTTGATTCGCATGATGGATTCTACAAGGGCTGTGTTCGGGCATGTTGGAAATCTCGTCTTTGAATCCTTCGCAGCGGCAGGCGGTGCGAACCCATCAAGGGCCACTCCTGGTGCTGGCCGGCGCGGGGACGGGGAAGACCCGCGTGATCACCTATCGGATGGCGGATCTCATCTCGACGGGAGTCGAGGCGACGCGGATCCTCTCGGTGACGTTCACGAACAAAGCCGCCCGCGAGATGCTGGAGCGGACGACTCATCTGCTGGGGCGGTCGCTGAAGAAGCGGCCGGTGATCTCGACGTTCCACAGCTGGTGCGTGGGGATCCTGCGGCAGGAGATCGAAGCTCTGGGGTATCCCAAGCAGTTCGTGATCTATGATCGCGGCGATCAGGAATCGGCGGCCCGCAAGGCGCTGCAGGTTCTCAAGATGACCGACACCGCGTTGAAACCGGGCGATTTGCTCGCGCAGATCAGCCGGTGGAAGATGCAGGGGTTGCCGCCGGATGTCGCGCAGGAAGTGGCCGACTCGGATCAGGAGCAACTCGCGGGAATGGCGTATCGGCGATATCAGCTGTCGCTCAAGGCCTCCGGTGCGGTCGATTTCGACGACCTGCTTTTTCTGACTTGGCAATTGTTCAAGAACCATCCGGAAGCGCTGGCCCGCCAGCAGGAGCGTTTCGACTTCGTGCAGATCGATGAGTATCAGGACACGAACGAGCTTCAGTTCCGATTGGTGGAGTCGATCGTTCGCAGGCATCACAACCTGTGCGTGGTGGGTGACGACGATCAGTCGATCTACGGCTGGCGCGGGGCCGAGGTGAAGCATATCCTCGGTTTCCAGCAGTCGTACCCCGCCGCGAAGATCGTGCGGCTGGAGGACAATTACCGCTGCACCGCACCGATCATCCAATTGGCCAATCAGCTGGTCAGCCACAATCGGGGGCGTCACGAGAAGACGCTCATCGCGCACAAGGAGGGGCCGGGAGCCACTTTCCGCGAGTATCCCGACGAGCAGGCGGAAGCCGAGGGGGTGGTGCGCGACATCTCGTATCTCATCCATCAATTGAACGTGAAGCCGTGCGACATCGCGATCCTGTTCCGCACGAACGAGCAGCCGCGGATCTTCGAGCATGAGTTGCGCCGCAAGCAGATCCATTACCGGCTGGTGGGGGGGCAATCGTTCTTCGACCGCAAGGAGATCAAGGATCTGCAGGCGTACCTGAAAGTGCTGGTCAATCCGAAGGATGACCTCTCTTTGCTGAGGATCATCAACGTGCCTCCACGCGGCATTGGCGATGCGACCTGCGAGCGGCTTTTGGCCCGCGCGGTGAAGGAGAAACGCCGCTTCTGGGATGTCATTCCCGATGCGGCCCAGGCGGGGGAAATCACGACAAAGGCGCTGAACAACCTGCGCCAGTTCGAGCAGCAGCTTGCGGGCGTGCGGGAGAAGTTCAAGAACCCCTCCGTCAAGTTGAGCGAGAACTTCACGCACCTGGTGGAAGCGATCGGCTACAGCCGCGAGATCGAGCGGACTTACAAGAACACCGAGCAGCAGGAGATGCGGAATCTGATTTTGGGCGAGTTCACGAACGCAATCGCCCAATACGAGAACCAGGCCAAATCGCCGTCGCTGACGGAGTACCTCGATGAAATCTCGCTGGGGGGAAGCGACTTCGCCGCCCCCGAACGGCCCGATGAGAACGCGATCACGCTGATGACGCTGCACAGTGCCAAGGGACTGGAGTTCTCGCGGGTCTACCTTGTGGGGTTGGAGGAGGGAATCCTGCCGCACAAGCGGAGTGTCGACGAGGAGTTCGAGAAGCCGTCATCGATCGAGGAGGAGCGCCGCCTCTGCTATGTGGGGATCACCCGGGCGAAGGATCATCTGACGATCACGAGGCCGCAGAGCCGGATCAAGTGGGGGAAGAAGCGGGAGACCAAACCGTCGCGATTCCTCAAGGAGATGATCACGGCGATTGAATCGCGCATGGTGGTTGAGGGGGGACATCCCACATCCGCGGCGCGGCCGCCGCTCCGTAGCGGTGGCACAACGTCCCAGCCGGGAGGAAACCGATGAGCGATCAGCCCACGATCGTGCTGGGGATTGAAACCGCCGGGACGGGTGGATCCCTCGCGCTTTTGCGCGAGGGGCAACTTCTCGCCGAGCGGGTGCTGGAAGTGACGGGGCGGCGGCATGCGCAGACTCTCGTGGCCGAACTGGCCCGGCTGTGCGATGAGGTTGCCATCCCCGCACGCGGAATTGGCCTGGTCGCCATCAGCATCGGCCCGGGAAGCTTCACCGGCCTGCGTGTCGGCTGCACCCTAGCCAAGACGCTTTGCTATGCCACGGGGGCAAAGCTGGTGGCGGTCGATAGTCTGCTGGCCAGTGCAACGGCCTGGAGCGGCGAACACAGCCGTGTGTGGGCGATCGAAGATGCCCAGCGCGGCGAGGTCTTCTTGGGCGAGTACCATCGCACACCGGAGGGATTTGAGCGGCGGGGGGAGATCACCATTGTGAAGGCCGCTGCCTGGCTGGAGCCACTTTCGCCCGGCGATGTGGTTCTCGGCCCCGGATTGTCGCGAACCCAGACGCTTCCCACATCAGCCATCCGCATCGAAGCGAGCATGGCACCCCCTCCGGCCCGGATTGTGGCGGAACTGGGAACAAAGGCCGCCGCTCGCGGTGAGTTCGCCGACCCGTGGACCATCGAGCCGTTTTATCTGAGGCTCAGCGCGGCGGAAGAGAAGGCTGCGAAGGGGTAGTCGCCGGTAGGTGAATAGTATCCAAAACGGGTGCCACTGGCTCTGCCAGTGTCTTCGTCGCTCGGAGTGGAGTGGAAGAGCAGTGGCACACGGCGTGGCATAAGCACCCCGACTTCATGACGGATCATAAAACGAGAAGACCTCCCGACGAATAGTCGTGGGAGGTCTTCTTGGCGATTCAATCCAGTAGCGAACGCTACTCGGTGACGGCGGATCGTGAGAACTGTTTGCGTTCGGATTCCGTGAGGCGGATCTTTCGCAGGCGGATCACCGATGGGGTCACTTCGACGTATTCGTCGTCCTCGATGTACTCGAGGGCCGCTTCCAACGACATCCGGCGGGGCGGCTTTAAGACGATGTTTTCGTCCGTCCCCGAAGCCCGCATGTTGGTCAGTTTCTTTTCGCGGATCGGGTTGACGGTCATGTCGGTATCACGCGAGTTCTCGCCCACGATCATCCCTTCGTAGACTTCATCGCCGGGAGCCACGAACAGGTCGGCCCGTTCCTGCAGCTTGCCGAGGGCGAAGCCGACGATTTTGCCGCGTTCCTGCGAGACCAGCACTCCGTTGGCACGGTGCGGGACATCCCCTTCGACTGGCTTGTAGCTGTCGAACTGGTGGTGGATGATCGCTTCGCCGCGGGTGGCGTTTAGCATGCGCGTCCTGATGCCGATCAGCCCGCGGGCGGGGATCGAGAACTCGAGGTGCGACATGCCGGTGCTGTTGGTCGTCATGTTCGTGACTTCACCGCGGCGGTTGCCGACGATTTCCATCACGGGGCCGACTTCCGTCTGGGGGACGTCCACCACAAGGATTTCGAACGGCTCGTAGATCTTGCCGTCGATCTTTTTGCGGATGACTTGTGGCTTGCCGACCGAGAGTTCGTAGCCTTCACGCCGCATCTGTTCGATGAGCACCGAGAGGTGCAAAACGCCCCGGCCGGAGACGTTGAACGCTTCCTTGTCGCTCGATTCGGTGACCCGCAGGGCGACGTTGGATTCGAGTTCGCGTTCCAGGCGGTCGCGGATATGGCGGGTGGTGAGGAACTTGCCGCCGCCATCCTTCGCACCGGCGAACGGCGAGCTGTTGATCGTGAAGACCATCGAGATTGTCGGTTCGTCGACGGTGATGCGGGGCAGGGCCTTCGGGAAGGCGGGGTCGGCGACGGTATCGCCGATTTCCGGCTTGGAAAGTCCCGTCAAGGCGACGATATCCCCGGCGTAAGCTTCCGCGACGGGTGTGCGACCCAGCTTGTCGAAGACTTCGACCTGCACGACCTTCTCGTTCTTGATCGAGCCATCGGCCTTCATGAGGGCGATCGTCTGGCCGGTCTTGATCTTGCCGCTGGAAATGCGGCCGGTGGTGATGCGGCCCACAAACTCCGAGTAGGTCAGCGAAGTGACCATGTACTGGAGCGGAGATTCATCGTCGACTTCCGGCCCGGGGATCTTCTCGATGATCAGATCGAGCAGCGGGCGGATATCTCCTTCGCGGGCGGCGGGATCGTGCGAGGCGTATCCCGAGCGGCCGCTGGCGAAGACGTAGGGGAAGTCGAGCGTTTCGTCGTCGGCACCCAGTTCCACGAACAGGTCGAAGGTCTCGTTGAGGACTTCGAGCGGGCGGGCATCGGGACGGTCGATCTTGTTGACGACCACCAATGGCTGCAGGCCGACTTCCATGGCTTTCTGGAGCACGAAGCGGGTCTGCGGGCGGGGGCCCTCGAAGGAATCGACGAGGACGATCGCGCCGTCGGCCATCCGCAGCACGCGCTCGACTTCGCCGCCGAAGTCGGCGTGGCCGGGGGTGTCGATGATGTTGATCTTGGTGTCGCCGTAGAGGAGGGCGATGTTCTTGGCGAGGATGGTGATCCCGCGCTCGCGTTCCTGGTCGTTGGAATCGAGAATGCAGGCCTGCGTGATCTGCGACTCGCGGAACTGGCCGCTGTACTTGATGAGACAGTCGACCAGCGTGGTCTTGCCATGGTCAACGTGGGCGATGATGGCCACATTGCGGATGTCGTTGCGTCGCTTCATATTCCCAAATCAACAAACTGAGCGGGTCGAAGTTTTCGAACGCCGCAAGGAAAAAAGGACTGACATACCTTGTCAGCTGTAAACGTCGGCAGAGGCTGTCCCTGGACTGCCGCGAATGAACCGAAGGTAATCCCCGGCTCCCGCACGTCCGCCTCGTTGCCGCTTGGGTAAGCGAGATCGAATCGGAGGCTCGCGGAGAAAACAACTTCTCCTGTCGCGGATCTGCCAACCGAGGAGTTTATCTCCGCAGATCGTGACTCGAAAGCCTGTCACGGCCTGCGAATCGTGATAATCTCGCGAAGGGGCCTCATTTTTCACCTGAACATCGGCCAACCGCCCCATTTCCGCATGGCCACAGCAAGATATCGAAATTCACCGATGGGAATTGGGCGGCAAGTGGCAACGACGATCCGAGAGCGGTTGGCCGCGAAGAATCAGCTTCTGGTGAGCGTTAAGGATGCCGGAGAGGCCCGGTTGGTCCTGGAGGCGGGGGTCGCCGTCCTCGATATCAAAGACCCGGCGGCGGGCTCACTGGGCCGCGCTTCAAAGTCGATTTGGGACGACATACTGGGCGTTGTCCGAGAGGATCAGGCTTCGCGGAAGTCGCCCATCGAAAGCTCGCCATCAATTCCAGTGCCGCTGATTTCCGCCGCCTTGGGGGAGCTGCTGGAGTCGAAGCCTGTCGCAATTCCAGCAGGGATCGATATCGTGAAGATCGGTCTCGCTCAATGCGGCGATCTGGCTGACAATTCGGCGGGTTGGCAGGATCGCTGGTTGGCGTTTCGAGAAGAGACGGAAGCCCTTTCGTGCCGACCGCTCGAATGGATTGCCGTGGCTTACTTCGACCCGCCCGCCCACGCCCCCAGCCTGCGGGAAGTCGCCGACTTCGCCATCGAGAATGATCTCGCCGGCCTCCTCCTCGACAGCCACTCCAAAACCGGCGGCACCCTCTTCGATCATTTCCAGGCTGAAAACCTGCAAAGACTGATCACCGAAGTTCAATCCCAAGGACTTTCCCTGGCACTGGCAGGTCAACTGACCACCACCACCCTTGCCACCGCAAAAAGCCTCAATCCGAATCTACTCGCGGTTCGCTCCGCCGTTTGCCGGGAGGGGAACCGGTTGTTGGAGATTGAGATGGAAAGGCTGCATCAGATTGGAAAAATGTCACAACAAAGTCAGCTGACTCCAGGTAGGTGTAGATAAGAAATTCTATGATCGATGTCGAGTTTCACGCCTATCTAGATAGGTGACTTTGAGTCGGGATCGTCGTCAATTCTCGTAGTATCGAAAGCCGAGGCCTATCACCTTCGCCCAGCGAGACATGTGCGGGTTCTATCAGCGACGTTTTGAAGTGGGTGATTGATTCGAGATCAGCTCGCGATTGCTGGCGGCTCTGTCGAAATGGCAAGGCAAATGGGCATTTTCTGCCAAAACGACTTCTCCGAATGGGCCTCGTAGCACCCCTCATTTTTCATAAATCATTATTTGAAAAAAGTTTGAATTCGCTCCTCGCAAAATGGCGCGCGGTTTGCTTCCTCTGATGAGCTAGTCAGGCAGTGGATCACGGGCACCGACTGCCTCCCTTCCTCCAATCTGTGGATTTCTTTCCCGAGTTGCCCGTGAACAGGTGAAGGAGATTGACATGATTCCCAGCATTCACAGTTCCAATGGCCGGGCTCTGGTTTCCGGGTTGGCCAACAATCGGGTGCGGCCGGTCTTCGATCGGTTGTTCGAAGATCTCGTCGCCGCGAATCCAGCGGTGGCCTGGCGGGGGTTTCCCTCCTCGCTTTGGGAAGATGAGAACGCCGTCCACTTTGAGATGGATGTTCCCGGCTTTGCCGAATCCGACCTCGACATCATGGTGCACGGCGAGGAGCTCTTGATTCGTGGCGAACGGAAGTCGCCGGAAGCAAGCGGCCGTGGCGACCAGCGGGTCTACGGCAAGTTCGAGCAGCGGGTCACCTTGCCCGCACCGGTCGATCTGGAGCGGATCCAGGCCCATCTGGTCAATGGAGTTCTCTCGCTGCGACTCCCCAAGAGCCAAGTCGCCAAGCCGTTTAAGATTGCGATTCAACAGAACGTACCGCAATCGCAGGTGACCTGGCAGGAGCCCACCCCGGGAACGGAGTTCGGCACATCGAGCGGACCTTCACAGCAACAATAGGATCGATGCTCCGCTCCAGTTCACTCTCAGTTGGCGATGGATCAACTCTCTACGGGCCGGGAAGTCGTTTAAGGCTTCCCGGCCTGGCCATTTATTGGGCCTGATGACCGCAGACTGAAGGCCGTGATCGATGACAAGGATTTCTGTCGCCAAGGTCTGTGTCTTATTGCCCATCCGGAATTTCGGGTTCCACGAGCTGGGCCAGCATCGTCAGCGACTCCTGCCAACCGAGGTAGCACATTTCCACGGGAATGACCGACGGGATTCCTTCCTGAATAATGGAAAGCTCCGTGCCGCAAAGGACGTGGCGAAACGAGACCGTTACCTGCATCTCCCCTGGCAGGTTTGAGTCGTCGAAGCGATCGTTGTAACGAATCAGCTCGCCCGGCTTCAGTTCGAGGTAGGTGCCGCCAAAGGAGTGGCTCTTGCCGGTGCCGAAATTCGTGAACGACATTCGGTGGCCTCCCCCGACCCGCGCGTCCATATGGTGCACCTTGCCGGTGAAGCCATGCGGAGGGAGCCATTTGACCATCGCATCGGGATCGAGAAACGCTCGATAAACACGCTCGGGCTGAGCCCGCAGCACACGGTGAAGACGGACAGTGCCTGTGGAGTCGGACATGATCTCTTTTCCTGTTCAAAACGTTGAAATGACGTGATGACCCGCACACGGGGTCGTTTCACACCATAGTCGAATGACACGAGCGAAAATCGACAGGTGCCATGAAATTTCTGGGGGATACACGCTGTAACGCTGGTTTGGCGGCCTTGCCACACGGCCCACCGTCTGATGGCTGAACCGGAAACTCCATTCAATAAAGTGTTGGAATTTGATGGGTGAAAGTGTCAGGATGTCGACTTCTGGCCGGGTGCCCTTCTAGGCGTCCCAATGGATCGTTCGATCACACCCGAGACGAGGCTCATGATGAAGAAAACACTTTCCTCCCTGTCGATCATGTTGCTGGGAATACTTCTGGGATACGCCGCCACATCCGTGGACTGGCAGCGCTCCATGCAGGGAGCGGTCGATGAATCTACCACCTCGGCGAAGACATCAGCAGCGCCGCAAATTTCAGCCATCGAGGTGAGTGTTCCGCCGCAGGAAGCCCGTCCGCAGGGACTCAGTTCGTCAGATCAGCTGGCGCTCGACACCCACAACCGGCTGGCAACTGCCGCCCTGGCCCAGTCCGGCAAGAAGCCGAATATCCTCGTCATCTGGGGCGATGACATTGGCACATGGAACATCAGCCACAATAGTCGCGGCATGATGGGTTACAAAACACCAAACATCGACCGCATCGCCAGAGAAGGCGTGTCTTTCACCGATTATTACGGCCAGCAAAGCTGCACGGCAGGACGCGCGGCCTTCATCGGCGGCACGGTTCCGGTGCGTTCCGGCATGACCAAAGTCGGCATGCCGGGGGCAAAGGAAGGCTGGCAGAAATCCGATGTCACCATGGCCACTGTCTTGAAAAGCCAGGGCTACGCCACCGGGCAGTTCGGCAAGAACCATCAGGGGGATCGCGATGAACACCTTCCGACCATTCACGGCTTCGATGAATTCCTCGGCAGCCTCTATCACTTGAACGCCGAAGAAGAACCCGAAAACCGCGACTATCCCAAGGACATGAAACTGCCCAATGGGAAGACGTTCCTTCAGCAGTTCGGCCCGCGTGGTGTGCTCAAATGCAAGGCCGATGGCAAAGGGGGACAGACCATCGAGAACCTCGGGCCACTGACGAAGAAACGCATGGAGACGATCGACGACGAATCGATGGCCGCTGCCAAGGATTTTATTAAGCGGCAAGCCAAGGCCGAGACACCGTTCTTCTGCTGGTGGAACGCCACCCGGATGCACTTCCGCACACATGTGAAGAAAGAGCACTTCAACATTTCAGGGCAGGATGAGTACAGCGATGGCATGGTCGAACACGACCTGCACGTCGGTGAACTGCTCAAATTGATCGACGATCTCGGCCTCGCCGACAACACGATCATCCAGTATTCAACCGACAACGGCCCGCACTACAACACCTGGCCCGATGCCGGCACCACGCCCTTCCGCAGCGAAAAGAACTCCAACTGGGAAGGAGCGTTTCGTGTTCCTTGCTTCATCAAGTGGCCCGGCAAATTCCCGGCCGGTGTGACACTCAACGGCATTGTTTCCCACGAAGACTGGCTGCCGACTTTCGCCGCCGCCGCCGGAGCGCCGGACATCAAGGAGAAATTGCTGAAGGGAGTAGAACTCAACGGCCGGACCTACAAAAACCACATCGATGGCCATAACCAACTGGACTATCTTGCTGGCAAGGTGGAAGAATCTCCTCGCAAGGCATTCATCTACGTCGGCGACGACGGCAATGTGATGTCGATCCGGGTGGGCGATTGGAAAGCGACTTATCTGGAAAACCGTGCCGAGCAACTGCAAGTCTGGCGTGAGCCGCTTGTGCACCTGCGTCTGCCGCTGCTCTTCAACCTGCGCCGCGATCCGTTCGAGAAATCCCAGCACAACTCCAACACCTATCACGATTGGATGATTGACCGGGCCTTCGTGCTGATTCCGCTTCAGGCCGTCGCCAGCGAATTCCTGTTAACGCTCAAGGAATTCCCGCCCAGCCAGACGCCGGGTGACTGGAGCCTCGACTCCCTGGAGAAGCAAATCAAGCAGATGACAGTTCCCGGTGAATAGGAACATCTGACAAAGCCGGTGGCGCCTGTTCGTAAACGCTGGTCACGGCGTCGAATCCTGGGCATCAGAGGTTTTGTGGGAGTTTTCAAGAAGAGTGCCAGTGGAGTGACGAAGCGGGAGGCGTTGTCGAGAACGCCTCCCGTTCTTTCTTTCCCCATCGATTCCCTCCCAAGACCATCCCCATGAAATCATCCCTGCTGATCCTGACCATCGTTCTCACTGCGGCTGCGAAGGCATTCGCCGCAGATCCGCTCCCCTCATGGAATGACACCGCCGCCAAACAGGCGATCGTCCAGTTCGTGGAGCGGGTGACCAAAGAGGGATCCCCCGATTTCGTCCCCCTCGAAGATCGCATCGCCACCTTCGACAACGACGGCACCCTCTGGTGCGAGCAGCCAATGTATGTGCAGCTGGCCTTCGCCTTGGATCGAGTGAAAGCGCTGGCTGACAAGCATCCCGAGTGGAAAACCCGACAGCCATTTCAGGCCGTGCTCGAGAACGACCTGCCGGCTTTAATGAAAGCGGGCGAAAAGGGGCTGGTGGAACTGATCATGGCCACCCACGCGGGGATGACGGCTACCGAATTCGAACACACAGTCCTTAACTGGCTGACCAGTGCCAAACATCCAAGATTTCACCATCCCTACACCGAATGTGTCTATCAGCCGATGCTCGAACTGCTGGCCTATCTTCGCGGGCAAGGTTTCAAGACCTACATTGTTTCCGGCGGTGGCGTCGAATTCATGCGGCCCTGGGCGGAAAAGGTCTATGGCATTCCCCCCGAGCAGGTCATCGGCAGCAGCATCAAGACGAAGTACGAACTTCGCGATGGCCAACCGGTCTTTGTCCGGTTGCCGGAGATCAATTTCATCGACGACAAGGCGGGCAAGCCGATCGGCATTCATCAGTTCATTGGCCGCAAGCCAATCATGGCCTTCGGCAACTCGGACGGTGACTACGAGATGCTGGAGTACGTGACCACATCATCCAAGCCCGGTTTTGGATTGATCGTCCACCACACCGACCCGGAGCGGGAATACGCCTATGACCGGCAGTCGCCGATCGGACGCCTCGACCGCGCGCTGACCGACGCTCCGCAGCGCGGCTGGACGGTGGTCGACATGAAAGCCGACTGGAAGCAGATCTTCCCGCCCAAGAAATAGCCACCGATTGATCCGGTCGATCCGGGGGAAATTCCCGGCCAGAAGCTTCAGATCAGAATCGCAGACCCGCACCGACATTGGAAAAGAACCGGGCGGAGTCATCGCTAAGGCCCCAGCCCACGCGGAGACCGACTTCAAAATCGGGTGTCATCAAGTAGTGGATGCCTGGGCTGATGTACTGGCTGGCCTCGTCAGTTTCGCGGTTGTCGGAGAAGATCCCGAAGTACTCGATATGGGCCTTCCATTGCTCATGCACCGGCACTTTGAGCACGACCGACGGGGCCCAGAGGTTGAAGTGGTCCCCTTCTTCCGAACTGGCGGCGTATCGCAGGGAGGAATCGATCGTCCAGTCGTTGGGGAGCGTCCAGCCGAAGACATAGCCGGTGGTGAATTGGGTGGCGTTCACCGGCCCGGCGGTCGGGGTGTTGGCCTGCACGATCAACGCGCTTTGCGGCAGCCACCCATCCTGCTCGGTCAATGAGACTTTGAGGCCGTAAAGCAGGCTCCCTTCCTCTTCCCTGCCGTCATCGGGCAATTCCTCCTCTGTGGGCGAGCCTGCGTTGCTGACCGATCCGCCGCCGCCGATCTCGTAGTTCCAGCCCAGGCGGAACTCGATGTTTTCGCTCACGCCAATGCGTGTGAGGAGTTCGGGGAAACTATGCGTTTCGGCCCCTGAGCGATTGTCGAGGAAGGAATACGAGGACTCCACGATCAGCCGCCCCCGGCCCACGACCGTGGTGGCGGGAGTGAACGAATCACGATCCGTCTCGATCTCGTCGTCACCTTCCCCAAAGACTTCCGCCGGTTCCGTCAGCATCCGCTCGAGAGGGACATCGGGCTGTTGGCCAAACGCATTTTCATGGCACACTAAAGCCAGTGACAACAGCCACGCCGTCTTGGAAAACACGGACTTCAAGATCTCGGAAGAGCAATCCATGGCGACACCTGACGGATACCGATTCTTCCATCCCATGACCGAGCTGGAAAGCCTGTCACGCCATGGCGGCTGCGAAATTCACGTCTGTTCATATCGGCTGGCAGAATCGGCGAAAATGCACTGATTGTCGGATTGCCGGGATTTCTTTGATCGATGATTCGTGAAGGAAAAGCCGACTCGAATCCAACACTGGAGTCATGCTTCCGGCCTGAGCATGTACTTCTCCCAGAAGCCAGCGGCTGGCTCGATCTGTTCCACGATGTCGAGCCAGGTGCCGGCGGGATCGTGGAGGCCAAAGCGGCGCTGGCCGAACGGTTCATCGCTGAGCGGAAGTGTGAGGGTCGCGCCGGCACTCTGAAAACGGGCGTATTCGGCGGTGGCGTCGGCGACTTGGAACTCCAGGCACATTCCTTGACCATTGAAGGATTCGGGGCCGGGCGGTGCGGAGGGATGGTCGGGATGCATGAAGGCCAGACTGGCCGGGCCGTTCTCGCCAGCCGTCAGCCAGACGAACCAGCTCGATTCAAACCCCACCTGCATGCCGAAGAACCGGACGTAAAAGTCCCGGCAATCGAACAGTCGCGGCGTCACGATGATCGGATAGAAGTCCTGAAGATGCATGATCGCGGCCTCCTCTCGGCCCAATATTCTGTTTGACACGAATTGTCCTTGATATGAGTCGCTCTGAAAGAGACTGTCCCACAAGGAACAACTGACCACGGACAACGGACAAACCCCGCCATCTCACTCTTCCAACGACTCCAGAAACCCCATCATCTCTCCCGCCGCATGGGCATCGCCCACCAGGCGGGCGGCGGTGATGCCTGCGGTGCAGGCTTCGCGGGCCGATGCCGTCTCTCCCTGTTCGGCCAGGATCTGAGCCTTCTGGAAATAGGCGGCCACGTACTTCGGGTCGTCGGCGATCAACGCATCGAGGGCTGAGAGGCCTTCGGATGTGCTTCCCGTTTTGACCAGCTCCAGCGCCAGGGCATAGCGGAGGAAGCCGTCTTGAGAATCTTCCTGCAACATCTGCCGTAATCGCTCCAAACGCGACATGAATTCTCCTTGGTGCAATCTCAGGTGCTGTGCCTAAGCCAACGGCTGTGACGCTGTCGCTTAGGCGATTTTCGCCGCTGAGTAAGGTTTTGACGAGGTGCGGCGCGATTTACGACCCTCTTCTTGAGGTCTTTCGTCGAAGGCCACTCATTTTTGAGCCGCTCGGGGATTGTTCGCCGGTAGACCCTCCCCCACTTGACGTTTAACGATTTGGCAATCTGTACGCCATGAAAGAACGGCATTTCAACCGTACCAGCAAGGTGGCCGATGCCATCCCGGCGGAGCCATGGAGGATTGCTCCAAACAACACGATGGATCGTGGCAACCCGAGACGTTTGACCACAACGCACCCCTGCGGCCCACGAGTGATCTTCCCCATGACAAAATGGCTCATCACGCCAGCAATTTGCGGAGTTCTCTGCCTGACGGCTTCGCTCGTCGGTGCGTCGGAGCTGCGTGAAACCCCCGCGGTCAAGGCCTACAAACGGGCCTCGGCTTCGGTGGTGAACATCCACACCGAGAAGTCCGCCCAGGAGCGAGACTCTGTCTTCGCCTCCAGCCGGGGTCGCAAGATCAACGGCATGGGTACGGGCATCGTCATCGACGAGCGTGGTTACATCGTCACAAACCATCATGTGGTGGCGGAAGTGGAACTGATCCGCGCCACGTTCGAAGATGGCAGCGATTACGACGCCCGCGTCGTCGCGATCGATAAGGAACAGGATCTCGCCGTCATCAAGGTCGAGGCCACGAAGGCATTCAAAGTCGCCGCCTTCGGAACGTCCAGCGACATCTATCTAGCTGAACGAGTTCTCGCCATCGGCAATGCCTACGGCTACCGACACACCGTGACCGAGGGGATTGTCAGTGCCCTGGGCCGTGATGTCGAAGTGAATGAAACGCAGTCCTACCGCAATCTGATCCAGACGGATGCGAGCATCAATCCCGGCAACAGCGGCGGGCCGCTCATCAACATGGACGGCGATGTGATCGGTGTGAACGTGGCCATCCGGGCCGGTGCCCAGCGGATCGGCTTCGCCATTCCCATCGACGATGCCCGCAAAGTCGTCGCCCGGCTGATCTCGGTCGAGCAGATGGGTCTCGGCTATCACGGGGCCATCCTCCGCGACCTCAAAACGCCGACCCAGAAGTTGCTGGTTGTGGAAAACGTCCTGACCGACAGCCCCGCCCAACGGGCCGGGCTCAAGGCGGGTGATGTGCTCCTCAAGGCCGGTCTGCTTGATACCGCCGATGCCGTGGATTTCGAGCGGTCACTTCTGGGTCGCAAACCGGGTGAGGCACTTGAGCTTGTGGTTCGCCGCAATGACCACGACGAGAAGCTGAACTTTTCGCTCGGACAGGCCAGCATCTCTCTGGTTCAGAACCAGGTCGCCCGAACAGCAATTCCCGGCCAGCTGAGCGAAGCGGAAACACAGCGATTCTGGCAGGTTCTCGGCTTGAAGCTGGCCCCCATCGTTCCCGATCAGAAGGTACTGGCCGGTACCCGCTATCGCGGTGGTCTCCGAGTGGTTGACGTCCGCAGCGACAGCCCCGCAGCGACCAATGGAATTGCCAAGGGTGACATCCTCGTCGGCCTGCACGACTGGGAGACGCTCTCGGTTGAGAACGTGACCTGGATCGTCAACAAGTCGAGCGAGATCAAGCTCAACCCCATCAAGTTCTACATTGTGCGTGGTCAAGAGACTCTCTTCGGCCATCTCCAGACCGCCAGCCGCTAACTCTTGGCGGCAAGTCGCGGCTCTGCGAACAAGTACCGCATCCTTCGCCCTGTGTTCACAGATTGGGGGATGCGGTACTCTCATTTCTGATGAGAGATGGGCGTTCTGGCGAGCGGAGGGTGTCAACCCACTGTTTCTCAGCCAGCGACTGCTTGTCCGGCCTTCTAGTTCGGACAATCATTTCCCTCATGAGAAGGTTGCCCGCTGCACCCAGCGCGGATGTGTGGATTCATGCCGACGAGAAACAGTGGGTTGACTCCCACCACCCGCCCGGAGTTCGAACTGATCGAACGCTTAAGAAGCGTGGTCGGTTCACATCCCCGTATCCCGTTGGGGATTGGCGACGATGCGGCGGCTCTCGCCTGCGATGGCGGCAGGGAGACGCTCGTCGCCACCGATATGCTGCTGGATGGCGTCCACTTCCTGGTCGATGAATGCGGGCCCTATCTGGCGGGCCGCAAGGCGCTGGCGGTCAACCTCAGCGATCTCGCGGCGATGGGTGGACGGGGCTTGGCGTCGTTCGTCTCGATCGCACTTCCCCATTCGCAGCCCATGTCCTGGGCCGATGAACTGATGCAAGGCGTCATCGATCTGGGGGCGGAGTGGAACTGCCCCGTGACTGGGGGCGACACCAACAGTTGGAACGGGCCATTGGTGATCAACGTCGCCGTGGTGGGTGAGACGTTGCAGCCTCAATCGATTCGTCGATCGGGAGCCAAGCCGGGTGACGCGATTGTGGTCACGGGAGCGCTCGGTGGTTCTATTCACGGACGCCATCTCCGGTTCACCCCGCGATTGGAGGAAGCCGCCGAACTGCTCCGGATCGCTTCACCGCATGCGATGATCGATATCAGCGATGGTCTGTCGTCCGATATTCAGCACATTCTGGCGGCGAGTGGAGTCGGTGCCCGCATCGAAGCGGCAGCCATTCCAGTTCATCCTGATGTGACGCTTCATTCCGGTTTGGCCGGTTTGCATAGTGAAGATCGACAGGCTTGGCTGACCCATGCACTGAATGATGGCGAGGACTTTGAACTCCTCTTCACACTGCCACTTGGAGATTGGGAGCGACTTCAAGCCGAATGGCGGCATCCCACACCGCTCACTCGAATCGGCGTCGTCACCGAAGGCCAAGGTTGCATGCTGGTGGGCAACTCGGGAGAGTCAGTCCCGTTGACCGCTGGTGGCTATGTCCATCAGTTCGGTTGATTTCCACCCGCACCACTGATTCGATCCCCAAGGTTGTTGCCCATGTCGTCGTCTCCGCCGGGGTCGCTCACACGAGATCAGATCCTCGAACGCTATTACGACACGCTCAGCTATACCCCTTACGCGGTTCAGGAAGAGGCGTTGTTTGCGTGGTTCACTTCGGAAACCGGAGTGCTGGTCTGCGCTCCCACGGGAACAGGAAAAACGCTCATCGCCGAAGGGGCGATCTTCGAGGCCCTGCAGAATCAAAAGACGGTTTATTACACAACGCCCCTCATCGCGTTGACCGATCAGAAGTTCGCCGAGATCCAGGAGGCCGCCGAGCGCTGGGGTTTCTCACGCGATGATGTCGGGCTGATCACTGGGAATCGGAAGGTCAACCCGGATGCCAAAGTGCTGGTGGTCGTGGCCGAGATCCTGCTCAATCGACTGCTGCATCCCGATGCATTCGACTTCGCGAATGTCTTCGCCGTCGTGATGGACGAGTTCCACAGCTTCTCGGATCCCGAACGCGGCATCGTCTGGGAGTTCTCGCTTTCACTCCTGCCCGACCATGTGCGGCTGATGCTCCTCTCGGCCACGATTGGCAATGCCAATCCCTTTGTCACCTGGTTGCACCGTTGCCACGGACGCCGTCTCGAACTGGTGGTGGGAACCGAACGCAAAGTGCCGCTGACGTTCCAATGGATCGGCGACCAGTTCGTGACCGAACACCTCGAATACATGGCGCAGGGGGAAGGGGAGGGCCGCCGCACGCCGGCACTGGTCTTCTGCTTCGACCGCGAACTTTGCTGGAGCACTGCGGAGGAACTCAAAGGCCGGTCGATATTGCAAGGGGATCAGCAGAAGCAGATCGCGGCGCGTCTCAAGGATGCCGACTTCAAGCATGGTGTCGGCCCCAAGCTCAAGCAGCTTCTTCATCGGGGGGTCGGTGTCCATCATGCAGGGCTATTGCCCAAGCACCGACGTTTGGTGGAAGAGTTGTTCCAGGAAAAGCTCCTCTCCATCTGCGTCTGCACCGAAACGCTATCCGCCGGGATCAATCTCCCTGCCCGAGCCGTGGTGATGACCTGCCTCCTGAAAGGCCCACCCGGCAAGAAGAAGCTGATCGACGCCAGCTTGGCTCATCAAATCTTCGGTCGCGCGGGAAGGCCGCAGTTCGACAAGGAGGGCTATGTCTACGCTCTGCCGCACGAGGACGATGTCCGCCACGCGCGCTGGAAGGAAAAGTACGATCAGATCCCCGAGGACACCAAGGATCCGGGCCTCATCAAGGCCAAGAAGGCTTTGAAGAAGAAGATGCCCACCCGCAATCCGGGCAGGCAGTATTGGAACGAGGCGCAGTTTGAAAAGCTGAAGACGGCACCCCCGCGAGATCTCGTCAGCCAGGGGGAGTTTCCCCTGCGATTGGTGGCCTATCTGGTGAAGCTTTCGCCCGATGTCGATCGCATCCGCACACTCGTCCGCAAACGTCTGATGGAGCCGGGCAACCTGGCCGCCTGCGAGCGGGACTTCGATCAGCTGCTCGTCGACCTACACCATGCAGGCTTCGTGGAACTCGATCCGCCACCCCCCGCACCGCCGTCCCTCCCCACACCGGAAGAACTGGCGGCGAAGGCCGAAGAAGCCACCGAGACTCCAGAACCGGCAACCGAAAAGCCCAGCTGGCTCTCGCAGCATTTGCAGAAGTCGATCGATGAAAAACGCGTCGCTCAGGGGAAGGCCTCCGCCACGCAGCTCAAGCAGGAGGACGAGGCCGAGAAGATCGTCTATCGCCCCAAACTGGCCACGCCCACGGCGTTGCTCGAACGCATGTTCGCCTTCCGCAGCATCAATCCGTTGTACGGTGTGTTCCTCGCCGATCAGTTCGAGAAGGCCGATCGACTGGAGTGGATCCTAGCACTGGAAAGTGTGCTGGAATTTCCCCGTTCGCTCGTGCGGTCGGTTCGCATTCCGCCCCCCAAGTTCCTGCCGCCAGGAACATTGGCGAATGAAGTCCTCGATCCGGAGATCATCGCCCGGGGAATCCTACCGGCTGGCGACCTCTATCCCGAGTTCGACCCCACCGTCCCACCGGAGCAGCGGAAGTACGCCCCGACACTTCCCGAGAAGCTGCTGATGCTGTTCCAATCGGAGTATCCCGGCGTTTCCATCCCCATGACGCCCGTCTTCGTCGTCGCCGATCTCGAAGCGTTCGGCTTCAATTTCTACAAACTGATCGGTGGCCGCGATCTCGCCAAGCAGGAAGGACTGGTCTTCAAGCACCTGCTGCGGATGGTGCTGCTGCTGGAGGAGTTCGCCGAATGCACGCCTCCGGGGCGGGATCCGCAATTGTGGCGAAGCGAACTGTTGGATCTCGCCGCGAAGATCTCGTGGAGTTGCGAGGCGGTCGATCCACAAAGCACCGAACAGACCCTCAAGACCAACGCGACACGCGATCTGCTCCAGGGGGAGACCGCGGATGTCCCCGAACTGCCCCAGATCGAGCTCCCTCCACGCCCCCCCGGCTTTGGTGAAGCAGACCCCGATGGTTCTGAGGTTGCAGCACCACTGGCGGGTGATGACTTCGGAGCGGGACTGGATGAAAACGCGGAGGATGTGTCGAGTAGCGAAGAGGCCGCCTTATGACCGAAAAGGCGCCTCCGCTTGCTGTCTCGGCAAACAAGGCCGCCCTGCGGCAGGAAGCACGAGATCGTCGCAAATCGCTGCGGAACCGCTCTCAATCCAGTGAGAAGATCATCGCCCGGCTGAAGCAACTTCCGGAGTGGCAAGCGGCCCGCGGGCCGCTCATTTATTTGGCCGCTGGCAGTGAAGTCGACACCTGGCCGCTCGTTCGGGAACTGCTCGCAAAAGGCACGACATCAGCCTCATCCCGGAAGCGACTGATCATCCCTTGGTGCGATGGGGATCATCTCTCGCTCTTCCGGTTGACGGATGAATCCGAGCTGGAGACGGGCTCCTTCGGTATCCGGGAACCATCCGCTTTCTGGCGAAACGAACCTCATCGCCGACCTGAAAACTCATCGATCGATCTTGTGATCGTGCCGGGGCTGGCGTTCGACGCCGCCGGTCATCGATTGGGCCAAGGGAAGGGCTACTACGACCGACTGCTGGCAGAGCTTCCTGGTGACACAATCAAAATCGGCTTGGCATTTGAAGCCCAGATCA
>PNLE01000060.1 GCA_013822855.1 Planctomyces sp. | reverse complement strand
AAACTGCACCAGGCCGTCGCAGCCAGGCGTCAGGTCGAATACCAGGCCTGGCGGCGATCGTTCGCACCCAAAAAGGAAGGGGCACCGAAGCCGGAGGAAACGGCGGAAGCGGTCGAGGCCAAGATCGCGGAACTGACAAAGAGCATCGAAGAACTTCGCCAGCCCGTCTCCGTCGAATGGGTAATCGAACTGCGATGAATATGGCCGCTGGGATCGGGCAAGGCTGGATGACTGCATGACTCCGCTGGAAGTCCTGTTTGAAGACAACCATTGCCTCGTGGTGAACAAGCCGGCGGGCCTCCTCTCCATGGGCGACGAAACCGGCGACGCGAGCCTGGTCGCCTGGGCCATGGAGGATCTCCGCATCCGCCACCAGAAGCCGGGGAACGTCTATGTCGGCCTGGTCCATCGACTCGATCGACCGGTCTCGGGCGTGATGCTTCTCGCCAAAACCTCCAAGGCCGCCAGCCGCATCGCCGCCCAGTTCCGTGCGCGCGAACCGGAAAAGACCTACCTCACCCTGACGGAGGGGACGCTTCACCCCGCGAGCGGAGAACTTGTCGATTGGCTGGTGAAGGACAACGACCGCAACCACACGTGGGTGGCGGGGAAGAACACGACCGGCGCGAAGGAGGCGAAGCTCAGGTATCGCCTGCTGGGGACGATCCCCTCGCTGGCTCCGTCGGGATTCGGGTCGCGAACTCTTGTGGAAGTCCAACCGCTGACGGGTCGCAGCCATCAGATCCGCGTGCAACTGGCCCATGCGGGAGCCGTGATTGTGGGTGATCTCCGCTACGGCTCGCAGTGTGCGTTGGGAGCCATGATCGCCCTCCACGCCCGCTCCCTCACCTTCGAGCATCCCGTGAAGCACGAACCGGTCACGATCCAGGCACCACTCCCATCGACCTGGCAACCCCTCCTCGGCGATTCCCTCTGGCACCAGTTCCAAGCCTAAAGCCAAGGCCTAGCCCCACCAACAACCATCAACTTCCAACCATCAACTCCCCGCCCACCACATCGAAGCGATCTGAAACGTCAAAAACGCCCCCACATACGCCAGCACCGTCATATAGACGAACGTGAAGGCCGCCCATTTCCAGCTCCCCGTCTCGCGGCGGATCACCACCAGCGTCGCGGCGCACTGGGCGCACAAGGCGAAGAAGACCATCACCGAGAGGGCCACGGGAATGCTGAAGACCGGCTTCCCATCCGGACGGGTCGAGCGGATGAGCGCCTCGCGGAGAGGTGCCGAGTCCCCCTCGATCCCTTCCCCCAGGTTGTAGATCACCCCCAGCGTGGCGATGATCACCTCGCGGGCCGGGAAGGAGGCGATGACTCCCACACCGATCCGCCAATCCCATCCCAAAGGACGAACCACCGGTTCGATCCAATGCCCCGCCATCCCCAGGAAACTGACTTCCTGCAGACGCCCCTGTTCGGTTTGCAAAGTCGAAACCAGTGCGTCGTAGTCGTGCAGCCGGGTGTGGACCTCCGCAAGTTCGACTTCCACTTTCTCGATGGCCGCCACCGGACGCGGATCCAGTGTCTCCAGTTTTTCGTACGTCTCCTGAAGTTCCTCCCGCCGGGCGATCGGTTCGGCGAACTTCTCCTGCGCGCTCTCGACCTCGGCGAACAGTTCGTTTTCCCGCGTGTGATCTCCCGGAAAATACCCTAGTCCCCAGACGACGACCGATGTGAGCAGGATCAATGTCCCCGCCCTCACCACGAACGAAGAGGCGCTGTCGTACACCCGATGGAGGACGGTTCGGGGCGAAGGCCATTTGTAGGCGGGGAGCTCCATCACAAAGGGAGGCGTCTCGCCGGGAAAGAGTGTCTTCTTGAGGATCCAGGCCACGGGAACCGCGACCAGCGCCCCCAAAGAAAGGAATGCCATCAGCACCAGGGCCCTGAGATCGACCCAGCCGTTGGCGAAGGTGATCGCCGGAATGAACGCTCCGATCAGAAGGCTGTAGACGGGCAACCGGGCCGAGCAACTCATCAGCGGAGCGACAAGGATCGTCACCATCCGGTCGCGGCGGTTTTCGATGACACGCGTCGCCATGATGCCCGGGATCGCACAGGCGAACGACGACATCAGCGGCACGAATGATTTGCCACTGAGGCCGACACGGGTCATCAGGCGATCCATCAGAAAGGCAGCCCGGGCCAGATAGCCGCAATCCTCCAGTATGGCGATCAGCAGGAACAGCAGCACGATCTGCGGCAGGAAGACCAATACTCCCCCCACGCCCGCGATGATCCCCTGCGTGAGCAAACTGCGGAGCGGGCCGCGCGGCAGCCACGACCCTACAAAATCCTCCAGCCAGCCGAAGGAGGTTTCCAGAGCCCAGACCATGGGGTCGGCTCCGCGATAAAGCAGCTGGAAGATGACGAACATCATCAGAATGAAGATCGCCAGACCGAAGAAGCTGTGTGTCAGCCAGGCGTCGACCCGTTCGGAAAGCTGCCCCGCCGTGCGGACAGGCCGCGTTTCCAATCCCGCCAGCGCACTGCGGATGGCGGCGTACCGGCAGCGTGGCTCGATCCCGCTGATCCGGTATCCGGCGGCACCCACCGCCTCGCGCAGACGCTGCAAATGGGCGACCAGTTCCGGCCAGCCAGCCGTTTCCGTCTGTTCGATCTGACCGCCCACATCCAGCAGCAGTCGGGCCACGAAAGGCCGGGGGAACGTCTTTCCCTGTTGGGAAAGCAGGCCCGCCAAATCATCCACCGCTTCTTCGAAGACGGGAGGGAACACCGTTGGCGGTGTTACCGAACTTTCCCCGCTCGCCGCGAACTCGAAGATCGCGGCTTCCACGCGGGCAACGCTCTCCCGCTGATGGGCGTTGCAGAATATGACGGGAACACCCAGTCGTTTGGAGAGTTCGCCCGCATCGAGCCGAAGGCCCGCCTTCTCCGCCACATCGATCATGTTGACGACCAGAAGCACCGGCAGTCCCAGATCGCGCACTTGCGAGAAGAGATAGAGGTTCCGTTCGAGATTGGTGCCGTCGACAATGCAGACCGCCCCTTCGAGGGAGCCGATCTCCGGTTGCTGGCCCAGCAGGACATCGACCGTCACCCTCTCGTCGTCCGAACGGGCGGAGAGACTGTAGGTGCCGGGAAGGTCGATCAGCATCACTTCGTGGTTCGCCCGGTGCAGCCGACCGAGCTTCATCTCCACCGTCACACCAGGAAAATTGCCCGTTCGCGTATGGACGCCGGTGAGTGCCGAAAAGAGGGTGCTTTTGCCCGTGTTGGGGTTTCCGACAACGGCCAGATGCGGCAAACGGAGAGCGGCCGGTGGCATGGTGCGGAAGACCTTCCATCACATGGAAATACGGGCGGAATCGGGGCGGGATGCTGGATCGGGCAGGAAGTGCGGTATCAGGAGGGGTCGACAATCACGCGGCTGGCTTCGGCTTGCCGTAGCGAAAGGTGGTAGCCCGAAAGGCGGATCTCGATCGGATCGCCGAGCGGCGCGCGGCCGATGAATTCGACATCCGAGCCGGGAAGCAGCCCCATCTCCATGAGCCGCAGTGCCAACGGATCGTCGCCGCTGACATCCTGAACTGTGGCCTTCTGGCCGATCTGGAGCTGATTGATGGTCAAGGACATGCGGGGCGGGCTTCTGGATGAATGGGTTTCTCAGCTGATTTGCTGGAATCAACCGTGCTTGAGTTCGACGAGCACGGTGGCGAGCTCGTTGGTGCGGAGTGAGACTTGATGTCCGCCCGTGGCTACGATGCAAGGCGATCCTGCCTTCACCATGCGGATCTGGGCACCGATGTTCAGGCCGATCTCTTGCAGCCGGGTGAGGAAGGTGGTGTCCCCCTCGACATCGACGATCTGCGCCGATTCGCCGGGAGCGAGACAATCCAACGGGATAACGCAGTTCAAGTCACATCTCCCCCAGATGCTGGACAACCAATTGCGGACAAATCGCGAGTAAGTTGAGACTGAATCTCAGTCGTTCCTTATGATAGACTGATGAAGAAGTCTTCGGTAGTCATCTTGCGGCGGAGTCACTCCAAATGTGGGAAACAATCCTCGTTATCGCAATTGTCCTGCTGGCCGGCGGAACGCTGGCTGTCGGAGCGCTCCGCAAACTGACACAGAAATCGACAGGCTGCGGCGGCTGCCGAGGCTGCGGGCAGCACAATGCGACGTCGGCAGGCTGTGTCTCAGGCCCCACTTTCCAAGCTGGTGCCAAAGCCGCTTCCGCCCCTCCACATCTCATCCAGCTCAACATGGTCGCCCCGCAAAAGTAATCCCTGGCGGGTTCCCGCAGAGGCCTCTTTCGCATGGCTTTTTGAGCGGCCCGGCGGTTCCATTGAGAGCATCTGGGACAGTAGCCGGAGCCTTCGGGTGATTGATGATTTGCACGGTGGTCGCGTTGCGTTTTTTGCGGATGAATGATCGCCTTCGGCAATGATCATCCTCCCCGTAATATCGCTTTTTCAGATGCTTTCGCGCGCAGAGTCTCGGAGTGTATCGCTTCTGCTGTGTGCGGATGGTCTGTTTGGCTGATGATTTTGTGCCGATTCGTCGGGAAAAGTTGTCCACAAGCCTGAACCTCAAATCCTTTCGAGTAGGGAATCTGTTCAGGCCTCTCTTCACGCCCCTTTGCCATCATCTCTGGAAATGGGCGGCGGCATGATCTGCTGCCAAAACCCATTCATTAAGGGAATTTCAAATCAGAAACTTGACATCTCACGGCTGCTTCCTATTCTAAATCGATCCACATGGCCGATACGTCGTGTCGGCAATTATTTGAAAGTCCGATAAAGGGTTCAGTGGGTGCTCGAGCTTCGGGACGTGGAAATCTTCAGCGAGGTCGCTTTGCAGCGCAGCTTTTCCAAAGCGGCGCGCGAGCTCGGGATTTCACAGCCTGTCGTCAGCGAAACGGTTCGCGCCCTCGAAGATCGACTCGGCGAACGGTTGATCGATCGCACAAAGCGTCCCCTCGATCTCACACCCGCCGGCAAGCTGGTTCTCGACGCTGGCCGCGACCTCCTGGATCGTGCCCGCCGCCTCGAAGACAGTGTGCGGCAGCTCAAGGATAAAGTCGTCGGCACGGTCCGCGTGGCCGCCATCTACTCGGTGGGTCTGCTCCAGATGGGGGCCTATGTCCGCCAGTTCGAGCGGCTTTATCCCGATGCGGCTCTCGAACTGCGATACCTCCACCCCCAGGCGGTGATTGAAAGCGTCGCCGAGGAAGCGGCCGATCTCGGCATCGTCTCCTTCGCTTCCCGCCGGCCCGAGATCACCTGCATTCCTTGGCAGGAACAGGAAATCGCCCTTGTCGTCTACTCCGGCCATCGACTGGCCAACCGTTCCAAGATCCGGGCGAGGGAGCTCGATGGCGAGTCGCTGGTCACCTACACGCCGGAGCTTCAAGTCCGCACTGAACTCGACCGCTGGCTGAAGCAGGCGCGGGTCAGCGTCGAGATCAGCCACGAATTCGACAATATCGAAAACATCAAACGGGCTGTCGAAATCGGTTCCGGAATCGCACTCCTCCCACTGCCGACCGTGCGGCGGGAACTCGAAATCGGCTCCCTCAAGGCGATTCCTCTGGAAGACGTCCGCTGGGTGCGTCCGCTGGGAATCATCCACAAGAAGCAGAAGCAGCTCACCACGGCCGTCCAAAGGTTTTTAGATCTGCTGCATCAGAATCCCGATTCATTCCTCTTCGGCAATTCCATCAGGCCCTCCGCCGCGTTGCCGGCGGTGGCGATGACGGGAAACGCCACCACATCCAAATCTTCGGCGGGCATAGCGCCCGCGTCCGCCGGAGCGCCCCCTCGCGCGGGGGGTGTTTTCTCCACACAGGAGGTCGTCTCGCTCGAGATGGCCTCCTCGCCGGAAATGGGAGTCGCCTCGCCTCCCTTCGGCGGCGGCTGAGTTCCCCGGAACTCATCGAGTTCCCAGCCACTTTTCCCAGCCACCTTCGCTTTCCTCAATTCATGGCCATCCGTTGGCCGACCTGTGGCGATCCCTCGCGAGCCTGCCACGCAACTTTGAATCAAACGTATCTGACCTTCTGACTGAGAGTTTCCGAGATGACTGACTGCCTCAACCCCTCCTGCGACTCGAACGGTTCGTCGGCATCCATTCACAGCCTGGGGCCGGTCGCGGCGAGCGCACGGGTCGCCTTCCCCTACGACGAGAGCATCTTCTCCCCCGGCGGAATCCCCAAGGCCGAGGGGCTCTACGATCCCGCCAACGAGCACGACAGTTGCGGCGTCGGCTTTGTCGCCCATATCAAGGGGCAGAGGTCCCATCAGATCGTGACGGATGCCGACCGCATCCTCCGCCACATGGCCCACCGCGGCGCCTGCGGCTGCGAAGAAAACACCGGCGACGGCGCCGGGATGTTGACGGGGATTCCCTATCAGTTCCTCAAACGGGTCGTCCGCAAGGATCTCTCGGCCGAGCTGCCACCGGAAGGTCGCTTCGGCATTGGTCTGGCATTCCTCCCGACCGATCCCGAACAGCGTCGCGTCTGCAAGGAGACCGTCGCCGAGATCATCCGCCAGCAGGGCCAGACCCTCATCGGCTGGCGCAAAGTCCCCGTCGAGCCGGACAAAGCTGATATTGGCCCTTCGGCCCGCGCCGTGATGCCCGTCTTCGAGCATTTGATCGTCGGTGCCGCCGACGGGATCTCCGAAGAGGCCTTTTCCCGCCAACTCTTCACCATCCGCAAGCGGGCCAGTCATGCCATTCGCGAAGGCTCGCTGCCGCAAGCGCTGATGTTCTACATCTGTTCGCTCTCCACCAAGGTGCTGATTTACAAGGGGATGCTCACACCCGAGCAGGTCTGCAACTTCTTCGTCGACCTCCAGGAAGAGGATTACGTCAGCCATCTGGCGATGGTCCACTCCCGGTTCTCGACCAACACCTTCCCCAGCTGGGATCGTGCCCATCCGCAGCGGTATGTCGCCCACAACGGCGAAATCAACACTGTCCGCGGCAACGGCAACTGGATGTACGCCCGCCAGGGGATGATGAAGAGCGAGCTCTTCGGCGACGATCTCGAAAAGCTTTTCCCGCTCGTCGAGCCCTATTGCTCCGATTCGGGCAACTTCGACAACGCCTTGGAAATCCTCGTCCAGAGCGGCCGCAGCTTGCCGGAAGCGGTCATGATGATGATCCCCGAGGCCTGGCAGAACCATGACACCATGCCCGAGGACAAGCGGGCCTTCTACGAATACCACTCGGCACTGCAGGAGCCGTGGGACGGCCCCGCTTCGGTCAGCTTCACCGACGGCGACATCATCGGCGCGACGCTCGACCGCAACGGCCTGCGTCCCAGCCGGTTCTACGTGACGCACGACGACCGCGTCGTCATGGCTAGCGAAGTGGGCGTGCTCGAGATCGAACCCGAGAACGTCAAGATGAAGGGCCGCCTCCAGCCCGGCAAGATGTTCCTCGTCGACTTCCGCCAGGGCCGCCTGATCCCCGATGAGGAACTCAAGCGCGATTTCGCGACCCGCCGTCCCTACAAGCAATGGCTCGACGAGCAGCGCATCCAGCTCAGCGAACTCCCGCCGTTCCCCGCCTTCGAGCGGATGTGCGGCGAGACGCTGCTCTCGCACATGCAGGCCTTCGGTTACACGACCGAAACGCTCCAGTTCATGCTGGTGCCGATGATCAAGACCAAGAAGGATCCCCTCGGCTCGATGGGGGACGATACGGCCCTCGCGTGCCTCAGCGACCAGCCCCGCCTGCTCTACGATTACTTCAAGCAGCTCTTCGCCCAGGTGACCAACCCGCCGATCGATTCGACGCGGGAAGAAGTCATCATGTCGCTCGAGTGCTACATCGGGCCGGAAGGGAATCTGCTTGAGACGACGGCGGGCCAGTGCCATCGCCTCGCGGTACCGCACCCCATCCTGACCAACGAAGAACTCGCTTCGATGGCCCACCTCGATTATCGCGGGTGGAAGTCGAAGATCATCGACATCACCTATCCCAAGAAGGAAGGGGTCAAGGGCCTCAAACCGGCGCTGGATCGTGTCCGTGCGGAAGTCAGCCAGGCGATCCAGGACGGCTTCAGTCTGGTGATCCTCTCCGACCGTGCGATGAGCGTCGACCGCCTGCCGATCAGCGCGCTGCTCGCCACCGGGGCCGTGCATCACCACCTGATCCGCAGCGAGGAACGCACGAAGATCGGCCTCGTCGTCGAGACGGGCGAAGCGCGGGAAGTCCATCACTTCTGCCTGCTCGTCGGCTACGGAGCCGATGCGATCAATCCCTACATGGCTTTCGAAGCCTTGTGGCAATTGCAGGATGAAGGCGAACTCGAAGGGGACTGGACCCACGAGCAGATCACCGCCGCCTACCGCAAGGCGACCAAGCAGGGGATCCTCAAGGTCATGGCCAAGATGGGGATCTCGACCCTGCAAAGCTACAAGGGGGCGCAGATCTTCGAAGCCGTTGGCATTTCCGAAGACGTGATCTCCGAGTGCTTCCGGGGGACGGCCAGCCGCATCAAGGGGGTCAACTTCGAGATCCTCGCCGAAGAGGCGATCCGCCGCCACGAACTGGGTTATCCCAGCCGGGGGAATGAAAAGCTCCCCGTTCTGCCGAACTTCGGCTTGATGCACTGGCGGGCCACGGGCGAGAAGCACGCCTGGAATCCGCAGAACATCGCCAATCTCCAGCGCGCCGCCCGTCAGGGTGACAAGTCGGCGTACAAGGAGTTCTCGAAGATGGTCAACGAGCAGACGGCTCGCGAATGCCATCTGCGGGGGATGCTCAAGTTCAAGCCGGGGACACCCGTTCCTCTCGAAGAGGTCGAGTCGACGGCTGCGATCGTGAAGCGGTTCTGCACGGGGGCGATGAGCTTCGGCTCGATCTCCGCCGAGGCGCATGAATCGCTCGCCATCGCCATGAACCGCATTGGCGGCAAGAGCAACACGGGCGAAGGGGGCGAGGATTACTCGCGCTTCCTCCCGATGGCGTCGGGTGATTCCAAGCGGTCGGCCATCAAGCAGGTCGCCTCGGGCCGCTTCGGTGTGACGAGCTACTACCTCACCAATGCCGATGAGATCCAGATCAAGATTTCGCAGGGGGCCAAGCCCGGCGAAGGGGGCGAACTTCCCGGCCACAAGGTCGATCAGGTGATCGCCGCCACCCGGCATTCGACGCCCGGCGTCGGCCTGATCAGCCCGCCGCCGCACCACGACATCTATTCAATCGAAGACCTGGCCCAACTGATCTTCGACTTGAAGAACTCGAACCCGTCGGCACGCATCAGCGTGAAACTGGTTTCCGAAGTAGGTGTGGGGACGATCGCCGCCGGTGTGGCCAAGGGGCACGCCGACAACATCCTCATCTCGGGCGATAGCGGCGGCACGGGCGCCTCGCCCATCACCAGCATCAAGCATGCGGGTCTGCCGTGGGAACTCGGGATCGCCGAGACCCACCAGACGCTGGTTTTGAACAACCTCCGCAGCCGCGTGCGATTGCAGACGGATGGCCAGCTCAAGACGGGCCGCGATGTCGTCATTGGCATGCTGCTGGGGGCCGAGGAGATCGGCTTCGCGACGGCACCGCTGATCGCCCTGGGCTGCATCATGATGCGGAAGTGCCACCTCAACACCTGCCCGGTCGGGATCGCGACGCAGGATCCCGAGCTCAAGGCCAAGTTCACCGGCCAGCCCGAGCATGTCATCAACTACCTGTTCATGGTCGCCGAGGAAACCCGCGAGATCATGGCCGAACTCGGCTTCCGCACGGTCAACGAGATGGTCGGTCGCAGCGATCTGCTCGAGTACAACTCGTCGATCGACCATTGGAAGGCGAAGCATCTCGATCTGTCGGCGATCCTCACACCGGCCCGCAAGCCGCATCCGGATGTGGAGACCTACTGCACGACATCCCAGAAGCACGGGATGGAACTGCAGATCGACAACGAACTGATCCGAGAGTGCCAACCCGCCATTGAAGATGGCAAGCGGGTGGAACTCGCCATCGGCGTCCAGAACATCAACCGCGCCCTGGGGACGATGCTCAGCCACGAGGTCTCCAAGAAGTGGGGTGCCAAGGGCCTGCCGGACGAGACGATCCACATCCGTTGCAAGGGTTCCGCCGGGCAAAGCGTGGGGGCCTGGCTGGCCCACGGCATCACCATCGAAGTCGAAGGGGATGCCAACGATTTCGTCGGCAAGGGTCTTTCCGGCGGCCGGGTCATCATCTATCCCCCCAAGAACGCGACCTTCGTCCCCGAGGAGAACATCATCATCGGGAACGTCGCGCTCTACGGTGCGATCCAGGGTGAGCTGTTCGTCCGTGGTCGGGCCGCCGAACGCTTCTGCGTGCGGAACTCGGGCGCCGTCTGCGTCGTTGAGGGGGTGGGCGACCATGGTCTGGAATACATGACCGGTGGTCGGGCCGTGATTCTCGGACCAACGGGCCGCAATTTCGCCGCCGGGATGTCGGGCGGGGTGGGCTATGTCTACGACCCGAACGACACCCTCCTGGGGAACTGCAACCTGGAGATGGTCGAGTTGGAGAAGCTGGAAGACGAAGCCGACAAGGCCGAACTGCTCGATCTTCTCCGCCGCCACATGGAATACACCGGCTCGACTGTCGCCAAGGCGCTCATCTCACGCTGGGAATCGGCTCTGGGCCAGTTCAAGAAGGTGATGCCGGTCGACTACAAGCGGGCCCTGGCCGATCAGAAGAAGGCGGCCCAGCAAAAGGTGCTCGCCGCCCACTAGGCGCCACAATCCAGTGTTGAATTCGTCCGCCGTGAGACCACATCACGGCGGACGGGTTCGTGCTCCCGGTTGATCCGGCACACCGCAGCCCGTCGCTTCACCAACCCACAACCATCGACCCACAACTCACATTCCACGGCGTGACCCCTCATTCCGTCATCGCACGCTCTCTCGGGAACAACACATCATGGGCAAGCCCACCGGTTTCAAAGAATTCACCCGTCAGGTTCCAGCAGACCGCTCGCCCAAGTTGCGGATCCTCGACTGGAACGAGTTCCATGACCACATGGACGAAGGCGACCTCAAGAAGCAGGGCGCCCGCTGCATGGATTGCGGCGTCCCCTTCTGCCACACGGGCCAACTGATGGGTGGGATGGCCGCCGGCTGCCCTATCAACAATCTCATCCCCGAATGGAACGATCTGGTGTATCGCGGCCACTGGCGCGAGGCGCTCGACCGGCTCCACAAGACGAACAACTTCCCCGAGTTCACGGGCCGTGTCTGCCCCGCGCCGTGCGAAGGTTCATGCGTCCTGGGGATCACCAATCCCCCTGTCACGATCAAGAACATCGAGTGTTCGATCATCGACAAGGGCTTTGAAGAAGGGTGGGTCGTCCCCCGCAAGCCGCTCCATCGGACCGGCAAGAAAATCGCCGTGGTCGGTTCGGGGCCGGCGGGACTTTCCGCGGCGGCACAGCTCAACAGTGCCGGGCATCTGGTGACCGTCTTTGAACGGGCCGACCGCATCGGCGGCCTGCTGATGTACGGTATCCCCAACATGAAGCTTGAAAAGCATGTCGTGGACCGACGGGTCAAGCTGCTGGAAGAAGAAGGGGTGACCTTCAAGACCGGCATCGAGATCGGCAAGCAGTTGCCCGCCGATCAGCTCAAGAAGGAGTTCGACGCCATCGTCCTCTGCATGGGGGCCACCCGGCCGCGCGATCTGCCGATTCCCGGTCGCGATTTGAAGGGTGTCCACTTCGCGATGGAGTTCCTCCACGCCAACACCAAGAGCCTGCTCGATTCGGAGCTTTCCAACGGCCAGTTCATCTCGGCCAAGGACAAGCATGTCGTCGTCATCGGCGGTGGCGACACGGGGAACGATTGCCTGGGGACTTCGGCGCGGCATGGCTGCAAGAGCCTGACCAACCTGGAAATCGTTCCGCAATCGCCAGATGAACGGGCCGCCAACAACCCCTGGCCGCAGTGGCCCAAGACCTACAAGGTCGATTACGGCCATGCCGAGGCAGCCGCGATCTTCGGGCAAGATCCCCGCGCCTACAGCACGACCGCCCTCGAATTCGTGGGTGACGGCAACGGCAACCTCAAGGGTCTCAAGATCTGCCAAGTGGAACCGGCACCACCCTTCAAGCCGATCCCCGGGACGGAGAAGGAGATTCCCGCCGATCTGGTGCTTCTGGCGATGGGCTTCCTGGGGCCGGAGTCGCCGATCTCGGCCCAGTTGGGTGTGACGCTCGACGAGCGGTCGAACTACAAGGCCGAACACGGCAAGTATGCCACAAACGTCCCCGGCGTCTTCGCCGCCGGCGACTGCCGCCGCGGCCAGAGCCTCGTCGTCTGGGCCATCAACGAAGGCCGCGGCGTCGCCCGCGCCGTCGACGTCCACCTGATGGGGAAGACGGATCTGACGGCGTAGCTCGGTGTATACTGTCGGCTGAGTTCATTTGAAGGCGATAGTGTTCAGCGAGTAAAGGTTCTGCCGTGTTACACGTGACTGCCAAAGTTCAAGACGGTGTTTTGATTCCGAGTCAGTCTCTTTCCGAGATGGAAGGTCTGGAAGTCGAGATACTGATTGGCTCATCAACTGAACTGACAGACTGGGAGAAATTTGGTTGGACCCAACTTTCTTCCGAAGTCTTTGAGAACACTTGGAACACGCCGGAGGATTCCATCTACGACGATTGGCGGTCGCTTTATGGTGTTTGAGCCTGGGAGATGTGGTTCTCTTTGGTTTCCATTTAAGGTGACAGGTCAGCTGTACCACGGCTCAAAGATGTCATTTCAGGAAGTTGCGGCCCCAAATGCGTATCGCCCTCGGTTGTGATCACGGCGGTTTTCCACTCAAGGCGAAGGTTGCCGAATTGGTGGCCTCGCTCGGGCATGAGATCGTCGATCTCGGGACCGATTCGTCCTGTGCGGTTGACTACCCCGATTATGGCCTTTCGGGGGGCCTCGCCGTCTCCACGAAACAGGCGGACCGCGCGATCCTGCTTTGCGGGTCGGGGGTGGGGATCAGTGTCGCGGCCAACAAGGTGCCGGGCGTCCGCGCGGGGGTTTGCCATGACACTTACTCGGCCCATCAGGGGGTCGAGCACGACGACATGAACGTCCTGTGCCTGGGGGCTCGCATCGTGGGCGAGGCGTTGGCACTGGAGATCGTCGAGGCCTTCCTGGGGGCGAAATTCACCCACGAGGAGCGGCATGTCCGCCGGCTCGGCAAACTGCTGGAGATCGAACGCCGCGCCAATTCCGGCGAGTGGTCGGCCGATTGATGTCTTCGGTCCGTCAGTCTTCCTGTGCCAAAGACATATCCTCACTTGAACTCAGATGGTGGTTTTTGAGGAAGGTGATCTTGCAAAACTGTTCCGTGTATTGTTGGCAAGAGACTGGCTTGATGAATTCAAATACATCCGATTGTCTCTAGTTTGGCGAATTCAAGAGAATCGTTGGGATACTGAACTGCAAGCATTTCATCGCTTTTGTCTTGCAAGTAAAAATTATATTTTTAAACAGATGGCTGTCGCTCAATCTCTGTTGTTGGGCCGGACTGGTTTTGTGGCGAAGAGTGCCTGGGTGCTGGCCGGTGAGATTGTCAACGTAATTTTTGCATGGGGGCACGAATGGATCTGGCGCTGGCGATTCAGGCAATATATGGCCTTGTCGGGACCATCTTCGGTATTCTAGTTAGTAGTCTTATTGGGGCCGTCTGGTTGCGATTGGCTGCGAAGTGGCTTCGGTTTAACGATATTCCTTACGGCACCGCTTTCAGAAGTGCCCTGATCACCAACTTTGTCGTTGTCACATTCAATGCATTCGTGAGCTTCAATTCCATCTTGACCATTCTCGTGATTGGCTCGATGTATAACCAATCGCGCCCACGGAACTTGGATTTCTCCTTCGCATTTTCGCCGATTTATTTCATGTATGCGACGATTTTTGGAGTGCTGGTAACGGCTGCCATTTTTTTGAGAACCATTCCTGTCAAGGAAGCTGATTCGCGCATGACGTTTGCCGATTCGCTCGCACTTGCTTCATTCTACACTGGCCTCACGTTTGCATTTGTCTTCCTCGCAGGGGTTCTCATCTTCTGCACGATTCTCGGGATTCTGAATATCATAGGAATCTGACACCAACGGCCCTACAACTGTCGAATGTTGCTTGTTCAGTACGGAGTCACTTCGGCCCCACCCAAGTGCGCTCGTGAGTCTCGGAGTCTTTGTGGAGCGATTGATAGCCCTACGGAGGTCAGTTGTTCCGATGTTCAAAAGGAGCCAGATCAGTCAAATACTGGCTGGCGTCAGATGGGGGAGAAGCTCGCCTGCTGGTCTAAGTGCTGGAAGGATTTTCTGCAGCAAGCCCGGCAAGTGCCTGTTCAGGAAACTGACGCTGAGCGACAAGAAGTTCATTCAAACACCGGAATCTTCTGAACAGGTGCAGTGGTCGGTTCAAGCATTTCGCACAGGTGGCCACCTGTGACGAAAGTTCTGCCGTGAGTCTCGCTAAGTCTTATGGCTCACCGCATTGATGGTCAACGGCTCAATGAGTGGCCACTATACCCGGCGGGGCTGCCAATCATTGAAAATCACTGCTTAAGGATGTCCATCGGTTTCCGAAACTCTGGCATCGGTGAGACCAGGTTATCACCACAACCCAATCCACATCAGATGTTCCAACCGATCATTGATTGTTGAACGAAGTGCGGGCACGGTGTTCAAGTCTCAACTCCGAACATCCCGGCTTTGTTGCGCCAGCGTATTGATCTCCCCGGAGATTCAAGCCTTGCAGCCATCCCCTGTGAATCCAAGTCAGGCAGTCGATGATTGGGGGCATTCATCTCTCGCTGACCCATATCCTTGGCGGTCGATTAGCAACCGACTTTGGTCTTCGAGAGGAAAAATCAAACCCGGGTCCATCATGCGACGGTGGAGTCGCAAACGAACGAGCGGGATCCGGCCATGTCGATCAGACATGCGCCGTGGGTGATCCAGGCTCCCGTAACAGGGTTGGCACCTCCGGCGTGATTGAGACGCCGGGTTTGACAGGGCAGTTTTGGCGGAACTCTCCGAATCCCACAAGGCCAAACAGCCGGAGGGAATTGGCAGCTCTTGCCGCCTCCGTTTCCACACCGCTGTGGCCTCGCGCTACCTTGAAGAGACCACAGTTCGTAAGGGACGCGGCTAGAGAAGCCGGGTCGAGGGGAGCAAGGCCCATCCTTCCCGGCTGCTGGCATGTCGCCTGCCTGTTTTTACGCGATGACCGGCGGTAATCGCCGTTGGCGACACGCCCACAGGCCCTTCGTCCCCGCCGCCGCAGCTTCTGCCGATCTTTCCGCTTCGGGTTGCCGGAATGGCGGTTGACCTTGTTCCGCCCGATCGGCGATATCACTTGGCATCCCACCGAAGGACTCCGCTTGTCGCGGTGTCCGGGGAATCCCGCCCGCCCTTTCCCGTCCGCCAGACTCCCGCCCTCCAACTCCCCTCGACAAGCTTTGGCCACAACTCGCGTCATTTGGCGTGAAGAATGGCAGGGCTTGAACTCCCCGTGTCGATCGATTCCCCCGCCTGCCATCTCTTTGACTTGAATCCGCCCGGTGCATCCGCCGTGTGTGGAAGAGTCGAACACAGGATGACGCCATGCCTTCGCTGCCCCAGCCCGTCACCGCCACTTCTCCACTGCGAGGTCGATCCGCCGAGGATTCCGCGTCGCTGTGCCATCAGCGGCTCGCAACGGGTGGAATTGTCGGCAATCCCGGTTTGCAGACATGTGGCCCAAAACGGTTCCCTTGGCTGCGATTATTTGGCGTCGCGACATCGCTGGCCCTCACCATGGCGGGTGTCGTGGGTTGCGCCAACATGGTCGAATCGCGGGCGATCGAAAAGTTCGCCACGAATCTCGACTCGGCCAATCTCACCGCGCTCAAGACCACCGCTTCAAAGGATTTCAACGAGAAGGCGCTCCGCACCGCCGATGCGATGGATGATCTGAAGATCCTCAACCTTCCCTCCGGCAAGAGTTCGGTCGTGAAGGTGGAGGAGATCGATCCCAAGCGGAAGCGGGTCACGGTCGAAGTCGGCGAACAGAAGAAGGAGATCTTCTATGAACTCGTCCTCGACGAGAAGTGGAAGGAGTGGGTGGTCGATGACGTCTTCATGAAGCAGCGGAAGAAGGGTGTCACGGCCTACAAATCCGTCACCGAGCAGATGGACTTGCTGCTTAGCGTCCGCGAGGGGATCGAATCGTGGAATTCGGGCGAAGTCGACCCCATCTGCGATCGGCTCACCCCCGAGTTCGCCGCCGCCATCCGCAATCTTCCCGAGGAGTATCGCGTCAAGCTGACGGCCATCGTCGCCGGGAAAAAACGTTCGGCGAAGTCGACCAAACCCGAAGCCTCGCTCGATGACAAGACTGCTGTCGTCCGGCTGCCGCGGGAACGTGGGGAGACCGTCTGGACGCTCCAGCTCCAGGAAGGCCACTGGCTCGTGAGCGACATCGCGATCGACTCCAAGGAGGAGTCCGAGCAGATTCCTTCGGTTTACAAGCAATCACTCGCGGTTCTCCGCTGCGTCGAGTTCCTGGATGCCTACGCGACTCATGACCGGGAAGTCCTCAAGCCCTTCTGTTCCTCCGAGTTCTACGAGGGGGCGATCGCCCTGGGCGAGTTGTCGCTGGTCAATCTGCCGCGTCCGGCGGATGCCTCCCATACCATCGAAGTGAAGATCCAGAAGACACGGGCCGACTTCACACTGACGGGCAAGGAGAACGTGATCCATGTCGCCATGCATCGCCAAGGGGGCGACATCGTGATCGGAGACCAACCGCCCGTGTACGAGGTGAGCGAAGTCTCCGTCTACGACATTGCGACCAATCAGGAGCAGCATCTCACGGCCGTCTTCACCGCCCAGGCCATGCTGGAACTCTTCGCCGAGGCGATTTCCCAGCGGGATGTCGTCACCCTCAGGCAACTTTCGACCCACGACTTCACCAAGCGAGTCTGGAGCAAGGCCAACGACCAGAACCTCCCCGGCCTGCCGTTGGATGTCTTCAACGAACCCGAGATGCAGATCGTCGGGCGGAAGTTCGAAGGGGCGCTGACTCGCTTCTTCGTGGTGCAGGGGGGCCAGGAACTGACTTACTACCTGCGTGAGCAACAGGGACAATTCCGCATCGACGACATCGAATGGAAGGTCCCCGGTCGACCCGCCTCGGTGAAGATGACCGCCGAATTGCTGATTCCCCTGCAAAACTTTGCCTTCGCCATCTCTCTAGGCCGCGACCCCGCCTATCAACAGGTCGCCCTCGAAGGCTTGCAGAAGTGCTGTTCGGACGAATTCAACCGGATCGTCTGGCGGCAAACCCGCTTCGTCCCCAACTCGGGGATGTCGGCCGACACCTTCATGGCGACCGATCTGAAGGCTGTCGTGCTGGGTGAAGGCCAGGCGCGGATCATCCTCGGCGATCACCGCTTCGGTGCCGAAGTGCGGCTCATCAAGGAAGGCGAGCAATACGCGATCGACGAGATCCTGCTGATCGCCGGTGCCGAAGAGGCCCAGCGGTTGGATCTCCGGCGAACGTTGCGAACCCAATTGGCGGAGGGAACGGCGCAGCCGCCAGCCGTCATCGGACGGGAAGAAGTCGTGGGACGCCTTTCGACGGACGGCAAGGTGATGCGGGACAGCCAGGTTGTCCCCGCCGGTGGCGAGTTTCCCTCAGGCGGCTCGCAGATCGCCCCGAAGGCTCCATCCCACGTTGAGAGCCAGATGATGCCGGGACGCCTCCCTGTAGAACCTCTTCAAAGGCCCACGGAGATGCCAGCAACGACACCCGCCACTCCGGCCATGGATTCAGCCGCTGTTCCCAAGACCCAAGTGGCCACCCCGCCTCCTGTGGCCGTGAAACCCGCCACACAGCAGCAGACGACAGCCGATTGGGCAAACGCCCAGTTCGATGCCGCCTTCGACGACGCGACGATCAGCGGCCAGTCGGAACCTACCCCGACCAAGCCCTGATGAACCATCAACAGTGAACGAAGAGTGGAATGTCGAAGCGTCCACTTCGTTCACTTCATGACGAACTCAGGCGGTCGATTTTGACGCTGGCGGTCATCTCCAGATGATCCGAAGCGGTTCCGCTATACATCCCTGACACCGGCATCACCCCACGCGGATGCAGGCTGACACCCACGGCGATGTGTTTGAGTGAAGCGGCCTCCCCCAGTGTCGGGTCGAAACCCCGCCAACCGAGGATCGGCAGATAGACCTCGGTCCAGGCATGCATCGCGGCACGCCCCGCTTCCGAAGCCGGGCAATCGAGATAGCCGCTGACGAACCTCGCGGAGAGGCCCATCGCCCGCGCGGCATCCATCATCAACGTCGCCACATCGCGGCACGACCCCGTTCCCAAACTGAGCGTTTGCCCGGGTGTCTGCACGCCCTTGGCATCGCGCCGCTGGTAGCGGATCTTTGTATGAATGAGCGTGCAGAGGGCCATCAGCATCGCCTCGGCGTCGTCCGCTCCCGTAATCTCCGGGAATTGCCGTAGCCAGTTGTTCACCACCGTCAAGTCGTCCGGATAGGAGACCCAGTGGTAGGTTTGCGTGATGGGGGACTCCAGCACGTCGTAACTGACGGGCAGGGGGATGCGCCACGGCTCCCAAGGCTCCTGCCGGGGGAATGGCAGCGTCCTTTTCACCACGACGGTGTTGGTGACTTCCAGTTTGGCGGCACTTTCGGTGAAGTCGACGATCGCCACGGAGTTGTTGTAGACATCGCGCGCCCACACCAGCCGGTGGGCCGGAGTGATCTCCAGCCACAGCGTCTCGACGTTCAAATCGTGGCCTTCGCGCGGCCTCAACACCAAACGATGGCGACCGAAGGAAACCGGTCTCTGGTAGTAGTAGGTTGTCCGATGCTCAATTCGAATTCTGGACACGACCACTCCCGAGCGAAAGACCATTGCGGCTGAGCTGTGTGCGTCCCAGCGGTTCAAACTGTTGGTTCGGCGCCAATTGGCAATCGACGGTCATCAGCGTGCATTGCACACGTCCAAAGGTGCTGGCCACCGCCGAATCGGCGGCGTCGCGCCCGGTGCCGATCCGCACCAAACCATTGAGCGGTGCCAAACCCGTGGCGTCGAAGAGGAACCATTTCCCGCCCACGAAACACTCGAAGCAGGCATGGAAATCGGGCGGATCCAGCTGATACGCATAACCCGAGAAGTATCGCGCGGGAATGTTCAGCGCCCGGCAAAGGGCGATTCCCAGATGGGCGAAGTCGCGGCAGACGCCGGTTCGCTGTGTGACCGTGTCGTAGGCCGAAGTTTCGGAATCGGTGCTGCCGATGACGTACTCGACGTTGTCGTGGATCCAGTCGACGATCGCCAAGACCTTGTCGTACGGGTGCGGGATGCCACCGAAGAGATCCCAGGCCAGACGGCTCAGTCGATCGGACTGGCAATACCGGCTCGGGAAGAGGTAAGGGATCGCACTGCGATCCATCTCGCCCACGGGTGTCTGGTCGATCGTGTTGGCGGGCACGATCTCGTGGCTGCAATCGACCGTCGCGGTGTAGTCGATGGTGAACTGGGCCGCGTTGCCCGTTTCCAGCCGCACGAATCGGCTGCAACCATCGGTCAATTGGAACTCCTCCACACGGGCTAAGGGAGGTTGAACGACGAAATTCTCCTGCAGGATCAACTGGCCGGAGTTCTTCTGGGCATGGATATTGAGAATGAGTGTCGAGGGAAAGCGCACCGTGTATTCGAGGTGGCCTGAGACGTTGAATTGCATGGGACCGGGCGACTCCTGCGAGGGGTTGACGCGGCGTTGTGGCCGCGATGTGCGAGATGATGCCGATCCACGAAGAATGACCTGCTGCGTTTCAGTCTATCAACGTGAAGAGGGAAACGAGTGATGGCCATCTTGTTTCGGAGGATGCATGTCAATGAACCACCGCCGTGATCGACGGTTTAACGCCTGTAACGAAGAGCAGTTCCCATGCCACTGATCTCGTTTGTCGATCGCTTTCAACTGGTGGGAGCCTCCATTCAACAAAAACGTCGGCTGCGGGGGACTTCCCGCAGCCGACGCTCAAGACTTTCCGTCAATAGGCTAAAAACAGCTTTTCTGAAAAAGCCTCGAAATTGAGCTTTTCCCGTGCGAGCTGGTTCATCACCGACCACGGCTCTTATTGATCATCTCTTCCACCTGCTTCTTGACGGCTTCGAGATTGAAGGACGCCGGGGCCTGCATGGGCGGATATTCGATGGCTGTCATCGCCAAGGCCCCCACCTTTTCCTGAACCCGCACAAACCGCCAGAACTCGCGGGCTGCGAAATCGTTGCCATAACCGAAGGCACCGTTGGCCGTCGTCTCGCCCGCTCCCATTTCATAACGCTCGAAGGGATCCTGGCGGAGGTTCACGATAGTCGGCATTGAGGTGACCGACTTCGGTCCCGCCCAACCCGTCGGCTGCGTGTAGAACGTGAACTTCATCTCGTCGATGCGGATCGCACCCAACTGCGGGCCTTCGAAGTAGAAGATCTCGCTGCGGGCCGACGAGCCCTGGCCCAGGAGGAGCGGCAGCTGGTTGTAGCCGTCGAGATGGTTCTTGTAGAACTTGTCCCCCATCTGCACCCCTTTGAGCAGCTTCTGCGTCACATCGGGATCGCCTGCGGCAGCGAGGAGTGTCGGGAACCAGTCCTGGGAGCCGAAGATTTCGTTCTGGATGCTCCCCGCCTTGATCTTGCCCGGCCAGCGAACCAGGCACGGAGCGCGGAAGCCACCCTCGGTGACCATCCCCTTGGTTCCCTTGAACGGCGTGTTGCCGCCGTCCGGCCATGTGAAGACCTCGGCCCCGTTGTCCGTGGTGAAGATGAGGATCGTGTTGTCGGCCTCGCCCATGTCCTCGATCTTCTTCATGATCGAGCCGACGATGTCGTCGAGCTGGGCCATCCCCGCTTCGTAGAGGTTGTAGTTAGTCTCGCTGTTCATCATGGACTTGTACTTCTCGGAGAGGTTCGTCCAGATGTGCATGCGGGTTGTGTTGTGCCAGACGAAGAAGGGCTTCCCTTCCTTTTGCGCCTTGTCCATGAAGGCGAAGTCCGACTCAAGAAAGACGTCGTCCACCGTCTCCATATTGTACTTCACCCCTTCGACCGGGTGGGGCGGCAGCGGGCCGTCGTCGACGATCCGCTGCTTGCCGACCTTCCCCCAGCGCGGCATGACCGTGGGGTCGTCGACTTCCGTCGCCCAGGTGTGCAGCACGTTCCGGGGGCCGTACTTGGCGCGGAAGGCGGGATCCTTGGGATACGAGAACCAGTAAGGATCCGACATCGCGTCGAGGTGGTAGAGGTAGCCGTGGAACTCGTCGAAGCCGTGGAGCGTCGGCAGGTACTTGTTGAGGTCGCCCAGGTGGTTCTTGCCGAACTGGCCTGTCGCGTAACCCTGCGTCTTGAGGGCGGCGGCGATGGTCGAGGATTTGTCCGGCATGCCGACATCGGCCCCCGCCTGGCCGACGGTCGTCAGCCCGGTGCGGAGGGGGATCTGCCCCGTGATGAACGACGCCCGGCCCGCCGTGCAGCTGGCTTCGGCGTAGTAATCGGTGAACCGCATCCCTTGCGACGCGAGCTTGTCGAGGTTGGGCGTCTTGCCGGACATCATCCCCTGGTGGTAGGCCCCGATGTTGAACCAGCCGATGTCGTCACCCATGATGACCACGATGTTCGGTTTCTTGGTGGGCTTGCCGGAGCCCCGGCCGGTGGCCTCCTGGGCCATCGCCTCTCCAGCGGAGACGACCCCGATGGCCGACAGCAATACGGCCAAGCCGCCGGCGAACAGCACGACCCGGCGCGAGGCCCTCCCGGTGGACATTCCCTGTTGATCCCTCGATAGGCGCATTCTCTCTCCCTTGGTGGGGTGAAACGATCAGTGCCGGCGAAGTAGCCGCACACGTAATGAGATTTTCCCGTTTCCCCCCGCACCATTCCAACGCAAAACGAAGGAACTTCGGGAAAGATTCACAGGAGCAGGACACTTTGCCGCTATTTCCGGGCGAGATGAATTTCGATCTTCTCATCCGAGCGGCTTTAGTGCCTTGAAAGCTCACCAAGTCCCGCTAGATCGGCGATCATCTCGAACGATCGCAAGCGTTTTTGCGGATCGAAGACGTCGGATACGATCATCAGTTCGTCCGCGCGCGTTCGTTCCAGCAAGGCGCTGATCCCTTGGCGAACCGTCTCCGGGCCGCCGACGATGCTGCAGGCGAGCATCTGCGATACCTGCATTTTTTCAGATGGCGACCAATAGGATTCGATGTCGTCAATGGGCGGTTGCATGAGGCCGCGTGCTCCCCGGAAGATGCCGGCGAACGACATCTGTTGCGATGTCGCCAGCCGGTGTGCTTCGGCATCGCTTTCCGCTGCGATGATGTTCACGCCGACCAGCGCATAAGGCTTGGCCTGTTGCGCAGAGGGCTGGAACCGCTCGCGGTAAATCTTGAGTGCCCGGTCCAAGGCTTGTGGAGCGAAGTGTGATGCGAACCCATAGGGTAGGCCCAGCTCGGCCGCAAGCTGCGCACCGAAGAGGCTCGATCCGAGAATCCAGAGTGGCACCTGCGTGCCGGATCCCGGCACCGCCTCGATTCTCTGATTGGGTTCGGCCGGTGCCAGGAAGGCTTGCAACTCCCGCACATCGTGGGGGAAATTCTCGGCGCTGGCGGGATCGCGGCGGAGTGCGCGCAGGGTGAGTTGATCCGTCCCCGGCGCGCGGCCCAGGCCGAGATCGATGCGGCCGGGGAAGAGCGTCTCCAACGTGCCGAACTGCTCGGCGATCACATAGGGGGCATGATTGGGCAACATGATCCCACCGGCACCGACGCGGATGGTGCGCGTCCCCGCCGCGATATGGGCGATGACCAGCGATGTCGCCGCCGTGGTGACCGTGGGCATGTTGTGATGCTCGGCCACCCAAAGACGCCGATAGCCCCACTTCTCGGCATGTTGGGCCAGCGTCCGTGCGTCGTCCAATGCGGCGCGACGATCCGATCCTTGCCGAACCCGCCCCAGCTCAAGTATTGAAAAGTCAACCACGAT
>PNLE01000059.1 GCA_013822855.1 Planctomyces sp. | reverse complement strand
CCAGAACGCGGGTTTGCGGCTGCTCCAGAATTTCGCCGGGACAGTCAAGAAAGCTGAATCGCGACAGGCAGCCGTCGCCGTCCAGTGAGGCCTAGTTTGGCGCGGCTGATTTCGTGGTGGAGTGGTCAGGCCGGGGAGTCATCGGATAATCTCGCCCTTGCCGGATGGGCCCATCTTGGCCCATCGAGACACGGATACTTGCTAGACAACTCGTTTGGATCATTCCGACCATGGAAATTCTCCCCGCCATCGACCTTCGCGGTGGTAAGTGCGTCCGTTTGCGGCAAGGGGATTACGCACAGGAGACGGTCTTCGGCGATGACCCCGTGGCGATGGCCGGGCAGTGGGCATCGCTCGGTGCGGATCGGCTCCACCTCGTCGATCTGGATGGGGCGAAGGCGGGGCAGCCCGTCAACCATGAGATTGTCCGTGAGATCGTGAAGACGCTGAAGATCCCTTGTGAACTCGGCGGCGGCTTTCGCTCGGATGAATCGGTGCGGTTCATGCTGGAAGACGTCGGGCTGGATCGGGCGATCATCGGCACCCAGGCCCTCAAAGAGCCGGAATGGTTCAAAGCCCTGGTCGAGAAATATCCCGGTCGCGTCGCGTTGGGACTCGATGCCCGGGATGGCATGGTCGCCACCGCCGGTTGGCTGGAGACTTCGACTGTCTCGGCCCGCGATCTGGCCCAGCAATTCAGCGGACTGCCCCTGGCAGCGGTGATCTACACGAACATCGCCAACGACGGGATGATGCAAGGGGTCGACGAGGCCACCATCGCCGACATGATCCATCTGGCGGAGATGGGCCTGCCCGTGATCGCCTCGGGGGGGGTGACGACCCTCGACGATGTGCGTCGTCTGGAAGCTGTCCACCGTGAACAGCCGCAACTGATGGGGGCGATCATTGGTCGTGCCATCTACGAGGGGACGATCCGGGTGGAAGAGGCGGTGGCCATGACACGCCACTCGTAGGGTCTCACCGCATCATGGAGTCGTCACCGGTAATTTCGGGGGTGTCTTCATGGATGCGGAATTCGGGGAGTTTCCAGCGGTAGCGGAGGGCGGCCAGCCGCAGGATCAGAATCAGGGCCGACGAGACCAACAGGTTGGCGGGCTGGGGACCGAAAGCGGCGTTCATCAAAAGGTAACAGCAGGCTCCGCAGAAGGCGGCGGTCGCGTACCAATAGATCTCCGTGCGGAAGATGCTGGGGATCTCGCGGCAGAGGACATCCCGCAGGATGCCACCGGCCACACCGGTTGTCACACCCAGCACGATGCTGATGACCGCCGCATGGCCCAGTGAATGGGTCTTGGAGGTTCCCACAATTGCGACGAACGCGAGGCTCACGGCATCGGCGAACAGCAGGAGCTTGAGTGGAGCGCGGCGGTAGCGGGCTGTGATGAACATCAGGCAGGAGGCTGCCATCACGGTGAGGACAAAGTTCGGATCCTGCACCCAGAAGACGGGGACGTCCAGGATCAGATCGCGGAGGGTCCCTCCCCCGGTGGCGGTCACCATGCCCAGCACCAGGATGCCGAACAGATCGACCCGCTTGCCGCGACCGGCCAGCACCCCGGCCATGGCTCCAAAGGCGACGGAGAGATGTTCGAGCAGGTAGCGGAGTGTCATCGGGGGGCGGCTGCTTGTGGATTACGCTTGGGGGCCGGAGCGGCCGGGAGGCATCCAGACGGGAAAGTCTTTGATGAGCTGCCGGGCGGCATCGCTGGTGGGGACTCCCCAGTATTGGAAGAACGGACCGAGATTGCGGTTCACTTTCCGCGAGAACCGGACCATCCACTGGTCGCGTTTGTCCATCTCGGATTTGGGTTTTTCGCCGGCGGGGGCCTTCTCGTAGTCGGCGAAGACATCACGGAAGGGTTGCCAGCCGAACTGCTCCTTGAGCTGAATATACATGGTGAGTGCCAGAAATGGATCGTCCTGCCACTTCGCGAAGGGTGAGCCGCTGGTGACGAACTTCTTCTCGCGTTCGTCCCGCTCGGGCTGCTGGATGGCGTCGTGCGAGAAGGCCTTGGGGGTCAGTGTGTCGATGACATAGAGGGGTGTGAGGTTGTTGGTGACTTCGCCAGTCCCCTGGAAGGTCCACTCCCCCTTCTGATGGTTGTGGCCGAGTTCGTGATAGAAGCCCCAGCCTCCCTTGTTGAGGAGATGGTTGAGATCGACGACTTCTGGGGCGGAGGGATTGGTGAAGCACATGATCGGGTAGCCGCTGTGCATGAAGCCGGCGCTGATCTGGTTGTCGAAGACGAACCTTTCGGCGTAGGGCCGGTCGCGCGGGATGGAGTAGAGGTCGGCACAGGCATCGAGGACGGCGGCCCAGTGATCCATTAGCTTGTCGGGGAAGTCGAGCTTGCGGACGAGTTCGCTGGGAACCGTGATGACCAGATGCCGCGTTTCGAGTTCGGCCCAAGGGGCGGGATGGTTGCGGATGGCGAAGCGCCAGTCGCTGATGTCGGTCTCGCCGTGGATGAAGTAGGGGGCGTCGACGACGTTGGAGAACTCGACCTCGAACTTGCCAGCCGGGGTTTTCTGGGGGACGACGACATAGACGAGGCCGCCGTAGGCGTGGCCCACTTCAAACTCGACCTTGTCGATGGGGAAGCGGCGGATCACGGCTGGTGGCCTGCGCCATTCGTCCTTCGACCAGAGGGAATCGGAGTGCGAACCGATCTGGATCTCGAACTTGCCCCCTAGGAGTTCGCGGGGAACCTTCACCTTGATCTTCGCGCCGGGTGGCGCGTAGACGCCAGTGCTTTTCCAACGGGTGGTTTCGGTGTTGATGGCCACCTTGCGGGTGACCCGCTTGGCCGCATTGGGAACCGCACCGGGGAAGGCGGCGGCTGTCGGGCAGGCCTTCATGTCCTCCAAAGGCAATTGCAGGAAATAGCCTGTCTGGAGGCCGACCAGCAGCTTGGCGTCGGGCTGTTTGGATTTGACGGGTTGCTTGGGTGAGGGAACCGGCATCTGCTTTTCGTACTTCTCGACAAAGCCGATGAGCTGCTTCACCACGCCGTGATCTTCCTTCCACGGAATGCCGACCAGTGCGGGTTCGAGTGCGGCGGCGATCTGATTCATTTCTTCGGGAGCGGGGGGTGTTTTGCTATCCATCGACTCCTGCAGGCGCTGGGTGGCATAGCCGGCGTGGGCGAACTTGGGGACAGGGTTGGTCACGGTGAAGATGCCGTCTTTGCCCTCTTGAGTCGCGTCGAGCCAGACGATGCCCGCTTTGGAGAAGAGGCGGTTGGCGCGGTTTTCGGTCGCGGCATCGCCCCCTTTGCCATATTGCTGCCAAGCCCAGATGAGGGTGACGGAGACGAGTCCGCCGCCATCACGGACGAAGGCGTCGAGAGCGCGGATCTCGTCGTCGGGAAGACCGTCGGTTTCGGCGATGATGACATCGGCTCCGCGGGTCTGGGAGAGCCAGTTCTTGCCGCTGACTTCGATGGCCTGGATCTTCGCGGCCTGCATCTGCTTGAGGAGATCCCGCTTGCCGAGGACGGCGACTTTGACGGTGCCGGGAGCCTTCTCCTTTTGACCGGCCCAGGCGATGCAATTGCTGACGAAGCGGCCAGTCATGGTGTGGTTGGCCGGGCCGGAACCGAGCATGTCGTTGTGGCAGAAGGCGACGACGCGGCCCTTTCCGTGCTCGGCAGCCGCAGCGGCGACACTGGTACGGCCCTCGTGGGTGGAGACCACCACCGGGAAGGCGGTGGGGCCATACGGGAGGATCGTGCCCGGAGCGCCGCCGATCTTGATCTCAGTGACGCCGTCCAGCAGAAAGTCCTGATGCGGCTTCCAGCTTTCGGGATCGATGGGGGTGGTGGCATCGCCCCGGACGGCTGCGCCCTTTTTGGTGGCGGGCTTGGTGGGGGCTGTCTTCTTTGTGGCAGCCTTCTTGTCGGTTGTCTTCGATGACTGGGCGGAGAGATCGCCGACGAAAACGCCGCAGCACAGTGTTAGCGTCAGCGCGGCCAGAGCCGGGAGGTAACGGGTTGCCATTACGAGTCTTCCTCAACCATCAAAAGATTCAGTGATCGTACGGTCCGCTGTGCGGACCATGCTGAGCGTTGTGTCGTTGCCGATTCGTTCGGCGTGATGGGCCGCGCGTCCATGTGCTCAAGGATTTCTTGGAGAACTGGGATCGTCTTTGAAAACAGGTGCGTTGAACATGGTCCGCACAGCGGACCCTACGGGGCCAACTCTTTCCAAACTTTGCTGAAAGCGGCGGCGGCGTGTTCGAGATCTTGTTGCGAGTGGGCGGCGGAAATCTGGGTGCGGATGCGGGCCTGGCCTTGCGGCACCACCGGGTAGGAGAAGCCGATGACGTAGACCCCCTCCTGGAGCATGCGGTCGGCGAATTTGGCGGCGAGGGCCGCGTCTCCCAGCATCACGGGGCAGATGGGATGGACGCCCGGCAGGACCTTGAGGCCAGCCTTCGCCAAGGCCTCGCGGAACCAGACGGTGTTGGCTTCCAGCTTGTCACGGAGTTCCGTGGAGGCACTTAGAAGTTCCAGAGCCTTCAGCGATGCAGCGGCGATAGGTGGAGCCAAGGTGTTCGAGAAGAGGTACGGGCGGGAGCGCTGACGCAGCAGATCGACGATCGGCTGGCGACCGCTCGTGTAGCCGCCGCTGGCCCCGCCGAGGGCTTTGCCGAGGGTGCCGGTCATAATGTCGATGCGATCCATCACGCCGTGATATTCATGCGTGCCCCGGCCATTCGGGCCGGTGAAGCCGACGGCGTGCGAATCGTCGACCATGACCATCGCGTCGTACTTGTCGGCGAGTTCGCAGATCGCCGGGAGATGGGCGATGTAGCCGTCCATCGAGAAGACGCCGTCGGTGGCGATGAGGCGGAAGCGGGCGCCCGAGGCTTCCTTGAGCTTGGCTTCGAGGTCGGCCATGTCGTTGTTGGCGTAGCGGAAGCGCTGGGCTTTGCAGAGGCGGATGCCGTCGATGATGCTCGCATGGTTGAGGGCGTCGGAGATGATCGCGTCCTCCGGCCCGAGAAGCGTCTCGAAGAGACCGCCGTTGGCGTCGAAGCAGGAGGAATAGAGGATGGTGTCTTCCATCCCCAGAAAGCTGCTCAACGCGGCTTCAAGCTGCTTGTGCAGGTCCTGCGTGCCGCAGATGAAGCGAACGGAGGCGAGGCCGTAGCCCCAATCGTCAAGAGCTTTGGCGGCAGCAGCGCGAACCTCGGGATGCTGGGCCAGCCCGAGGTAGTTGTTCGCGCAGAAGTTGAGGACGGGCTTGCCCCCCGCCACCTGAATGCTCGTGTCCTGCGGCGTCGAGATGACACGTTCGGATTTGTAGGTGCCGGCCTGTCGGATCTGATCCAGTTGGCCGGAGACGTGGTCGAGGAAGCGGGCGGACATGCGAGGGTCTCAGGGGGGACGAAGCGATGGTTGATGTTTGGGAGTTGTTGGTGGGGACGTGGGTTTCCGTATGAAGTCCGGTTCCGGCTGAAGTCGCGCGCAATCCACGCCCTTCGAGGACTCAGGGACGTGCCACCCATCCGTCCCAAGCCATGACGTGGAACGCAGTCGAGCTTTAGGTTTCCCAGTCGAGGACGACTTTGCCGCATTGGCCGCTGAGCATCACGTCGAAGCCTTTTTGGAAATCGGTGAAGTGGTAGCGGTGGGTGATGACGGGGGCGATGTCGAGGCCGCTTTGCAGCATGACGGTCATCTTGTACCAGGTCTCGTACATCTCGCGGCCGTAGATCCCCTTGATGGTAAGCATGTTAAAGACGACGGTGTTCCAGTCGATGGCCATCGACTTTTCGGGAATGCCGAGCATGGCGATCTTGCCGCCGTGGGCCATGTTGGCGATGAGGCTGCTGAAGGCATGGGGGTTGCCGGACATTTCGAGGCCGACATCGAAGCCTTCCTTCATCCCCAGTTGGGCTTGGGCGGCTGGAAGATCCATCTCGCGGGGATCGATGGCGAGCGTCGCGCCCATCTTGCGGGCGAGTTCGAGGCGATAAGGGTTGAGATCGGTGACCACGATGTGCCGGGCACCGGCGTGGCGGACGATGGCCGTGGCCATGATGCCGATGGGGCCGGCACCGGTGATGAGGACGTCTTCGCCCAGAAGATCGAAAGAGAGCGCGGTGTGGACGGCGTTGCCGAACGGGTCGAAGATCGAGGCGACGTCGAGGTCGATGCCGGGCGAGTGGTGCCAGACGTTCGACATGGGGAGCGAGAGGTATTCGGCGAAGGCCCCGGCCCGGTTGACGCCGACTCCCTTGGTGTGGGCACAGAGGTGGCGGCGGCCCGCGAGGCAATTGCGGCAGCGGCCGCAAACGACATGGCCTTCCCCGCTGACGATGTCGCCGGGATGGAAATCGACGACATTCGAGCCGACGGCGACGATTTCACCGACGAATTCATGGCCGACAACCATCGGCACTGGGATCGTCTTCTGGGCCCAATCATCCCACTTGTAGATGTGGACGTCGGTGCCGCAGATGCCGGTCTTCTTGATCCGGATGAGGACATCGTTGATGCCGTATTCCGGTTCGGGGACGTCTTCGAGCCAGAGTCCGACATCGGCATTGCGTTTGACGAGTCCGCGCATCGACTTCCTTCCAGGTTTCTGAGATCAATCTTCAACGCAAATTATCACTGCGTTTGACGTGATGCAATCATTTTCGTGAATCGCGAAATCCATGATATTGGATTTCGTGTCCGATATGTTAGAATCGGGGAGTCCATTCAACAAGAGAAAATTTGGTGGATCTTGGATATTCCGTGGCAGTGGCCAGCCGACATGTCGCCACATCAACGAAAGTGACCATGAATCAGCCGCAGCCTGTGAACCCCGAAGTGGCGGACGCAATCAGTCAACTCCTTTGTCATCGTGTCCGCGATCTGAGGCAGCAGAACGGGTGGTCGCTGGATCAATTGGGGACGGCTTCGGGTGTCAGCCGGTCGATGCTGAGCCAGATCGAGCGGAACGAGGCGAATCCGACTTTGGCGGTCACAGCGCGCATCGCGCAGGCGTTCGGTTTGACGATCGGCGAACTGGTGGAAGCGCCCCGGAAGTCGACGGGGATCCATGTGATCCGGGGCGATGATCCGGCGCACCTTTATCGTTCGGATGAAGACTGCGAAATCCGGACACTCTCTCCCCTGCCGCTGGAGAAGGATGTCGAATTCTACCAGTTGAAGTTGAAGCCGGGCCGGTCACTCAAGAGTGATGCCCATTTTCAGAAGACGCGGGAGTTCATCACGGTGGAACAGGGGAAGATCCGGATCACATCGTCGGGGGAGACGCGCGATCTGGCCAAGGGGGATTCGGCCAGCTATCGGGCCGACGTGCCACATTCGATCGAGAATCGCGGCAAGGGGGAGGCGTTGACGTTTCTGGTGGTGATCTACGAGTAGGTGGGATGCTGAAGGTGGGAAAGTTTGGAGGGAGAGAAGGAAAGAAGGTGGGAAGGGGAGAAGCCAGATGAGGGGGGCGGTGGTCTCACGCGAAGGCGCGAAGGTCTTTCAGTGCGGATCTCCATGGCGGCGGCGCGTCGATTCGGAAACATGGGCACCACAATTTTTGAGCCCTTAACCTTAAGTCTCTTGTGACCCGTCTCGCCTATTGTTGGAAGACCGGTAGATCAAGCCCAGGGGGATTGGGCGGGTGGAAAGTTGGCAGTTGTGCTGTGACCCTGAGGAGCACTGCTGGCAAGCCAGCAGTGGCACACGGCAGACGTGGGTATGGTCGAAGGCGGGGGGACTCGCCCTCACCCCGGCCCTCTCCCGGAAGACCGGGAGAGGGGGCAAGAGGGAGTCTCAAAAAACGCGCATCGAGGGCTGATAGGGTGAGAGGGCTTCGTTTGGGCGCGCCTTGCGAGTGGGGTTGAAGAACCCGACTTGTGAATCCGGACAGAAGCTTTCTCGCCTGGCCTGGTCAGGGCCGAACGCCGGTGCGATGTCACGATCGCCGCCGGTGGTGGTGTCGCGCTTTTGCGAGGCACTCCCCTCGAATTCGAGAGATGGATATCGGCGATGGGACTTTTGTCGTGAGTGATCGGGTTGCCTGAGCCACGAACGACGAAAGTCACCAACGGAGCACTGGTTGGATCTCGTTTTTGGGCGAGATTCGCTCCACCACCATGCGGTCGTCAGGGTTCGGAACATGGACCTTGAGGAGCGTCGTGGGTGGGCCCTGACACGGACAGAAGGCAGAGAACGGCCCCGGATTGCTGGAGACAGTGGTCCGGGGTTCGTTTTTTGTCAGTTGGGTGTTGGGTGTTAGACGCATCGCATCAACAAGTGCTTTTGTTTGGGGTGTCTGGTATAAGCGGTCAGCCAGAGGTCACGCTTCGAAAGGGTGTGGGCTTGGTTCACCTGGGATTTTCGCCTCGCTGATGGAAGGCATTACTATGACATTGACTCGATTCGTCTTTTCTCTTTTCATGTGCGGGCTGGCCGGTGTGGTGGGCTGGCTGCCACTTTCCAGTAGTGGTGCCGCTCAGCCTGCAGCCATTCAGGCGGCAGTGCCAGTGGATGTGGTGGTCTATGGGGGTACTTCGGGAGGGATCGCAGCCGCTATTCAGACGGCCCGATTGGGGAAGTCGGTGGTGCTCATCGAACCGTCGAGCCACCTTGGGGGGCTGACGACCGGCGGGCTGGGAGCAACCGATATCGGCAACAAGGCGGCCATCGGGGGGCTGTCCCGCGAGTTCTACCAGCGGATCGGGAAGTGGTACGCCGACCCCAAGAACTGGGTGCATGAATCGGCTGCCAAATACAACGAAAAGCGGAAAGCAAGTGGTGAGATCGAGATGTGGACCTTCGAGCCGCATGTGGCGATGAAGGTTTACAAGGATTGGTTGGCCGAATATCCCGCCATCAAACTGGTGATGAACGAGCGGCTCGATCTGAAAAGCGGCGTCAGGAAGAACGCGACCACGAAGGCGATCGAGTCGATCACGATGGAATCGGGCAAGGTTTACCCCGCCAAGATCTTCATCGACGCCACTTATGAGGGGGATCTGCTGGCGAAGGCGGGCGTCCCCTATCATGTGGGCCGCGAAGGGGAAGACGTTTACGGCGAGACGCTGAACGGCATCCGTGTTGAGAAATCGACGCATCACCAGTTCACGCACAACGTCGATCCGTATGTGGTTCCCGGCAAGCCGGAGAGCGGGCTGATTCCGCTGATTCAGGCAGGCGGCCCCGGCGAGGAAGGTGCGGGGGACAAGCGCGTGCAGGCCTACAACTTCCGCATGTGCACCACGGACGTGGCCGAGAATCGGCGGGCCTGGCCGAAGCCCGAAGGCTACGACGAAAAGACGTACGAACTGCTGCTGCGGAACTTCGAGGCGGGGGATCACCGCAAGCCGTGGAACCCGGTTTGGATGCCGAACCGCAAGACGGATACGAACAACAACTTCGCGGTGTCGACGGATTACATCGGTGCGAACTATGACTATCCGGACGCCGATTATGCCAAGCGGCAGGCGATCTTCGACGATCACCGCCGCTATCAGCAGGGGCTGATGTGGACGCTGGCCAACCATCCCCGCGTCCCCCAGGAGGTGCGGGATCACTATCAGAAGCTGGGCCTTGCGAAGGATGAGTTCGTCGAGACCGACAACTGGCCGCCGCAGATGTATGTGCGGGAAGCCCGGCGAATGATCTCCGACTATGTGATGACGCAGGCCCACTGCCAGCGGAAGGTGACGGCGGAGGACTCGGTGGGGATGGGGGCGTACAACATGGATTCCCACAACTGCCAGCGGTATGTCACCAAGGAGGGCTTCGTGCGGAACGAGGGGGACATCCAGGTGGGCGTGCCCCCCTACCCTATTTCCTACAAGAGCATTCGTCCGGCGAAGGAGCATGCGACGAACCTGCTGGTGCCGGTCTGTCTGGCCGCGTCGCACATTTCGTACGGTTCGATCCGCATGGAGCCGGTCTTCATGGTGCTGGGTCAATCGGCGGCCACTGCGGCGAGCTTCGCCATCGAAGGGAAATCGACCGTGCAGGATGTTGACTACGCCAAGCTGCGGGAGAAGCTGCTCGAAGACAAGCAGGTGCTGGAATGGCAGGGTTCTCGCGGTGGTGCCGTGGGAGTTGTGCCCAGTTCACTGCCGGGAATCGTGGTTGATGACGCGCTGGCCCGAACCAAGGGGGAGTGGACACCCAGCGGTTCGATCGGCGGCTTCGTCGGGAGTGGTTACCTGACCGACGGCAATGAGCTGAAGGGCGAGAAGCTGGCGGTTTTTGAATTGAAGATCCCCAAGTCGGGCAACTATGACATCCGCATGTCGTGGACGGCGAACGCCAACCGGGCGAGCAACGTCCCCGTGACGGTGGAAGCGGGAGCCTTGCGCAACGAAACGCACGTCAATCAGCGGAACGCCCCCGGCAAGGATGGCTTCCACATGCTGGGGCGGATGGGGCTGAAGGCGGGTGAGACGGTGCGGGTGACGGTCTCCAACGAGAAGACTGACGGGCATGTCATCGTGGATGCGGTGCAGGCACTTCCTGCTCAAGACTAACCGAAAGCCAATGAACTCGTACCACTTAGCCAGATAGACACTTGGCTATAGGCATAGGGCAGGTTAAGGGTTTGTGCAACCCACCTTGGTTCTGTCTGTCCCGCAGAGTGGCCCAGGTTGACTGTATTCAGTCGACCTGGGTGACAACGCCATAAGAGGTCAACGAGACTGAAATTGGGCAAGCTAAAGGCTTTTTCGGCTTGACTAAAGATCGGGTAACGACATTCAATGGGAATGACTGTGCGTCATATTTATCGACAATCAGCCTCTTGTGCTTTCAGCACACAAGTAGCTCGAAGACGACGATCAACCTGTGCCACCCTGCGATCAATGCGTCTTTTGTCAGCCTCTTAAATTCACAACCGCCTCCGTAATCTTGATCAGACACACCTTGTCGCTATACGGCTTGGGTTCGATATTTGTCACATAGTCAAATAAGCATGCAGAAATGGTGCAAGACCATCATCATGAATGAGAAACAAGCCTGCTCTCAATTTGCGATGGAAAAGCGAGTCGGTGCTTTAGGACTGATACTCGTTTCAGTCATTGCCGGCTTGTTCGCCATATTTCCGTTTCCCGGTGGCGAACTGACTTTTGTTGTTGTGGGGTCTGTCGTCTCTGGAGTTACTGGCTTCGGCGCTGTCGTCCTCCTGTTCTCCGCATCGAGAGTAGTTGAGAGGCAACAGCAGGAAGAACTCGAATCGCTATATAGGCCGCCCTCTGAAGCGGTCGAGGCTACACCATTGTTAATAGTCGAGACCGAAGCTAGGTCGCCAATTGTTGGCCTGGCATCAGCGATGGCCATCATCTGTTTCTTTTTGATCAGTCTTATTGGATTAGTTGGCCGCCTTGAAAGGCGTGCCAATCAAGCTCCGGCTCACCATCAGAATCACCCCCAAAAAGAACCAACTGTAGGACAAATGCTGCTGCCGGGGTATGAGCTGAGCGTAGTTGAACAGCAAATCATGCGTGATGTGTTGAGTCACGGTGGAGTCGTCTATCTAAGCAAGGATAAAAAACATATCTTCGCCATTGATTTTTCTTCTAACGGATGGGTGAACGATGCCATGCTGGAACAATACTGCCAAGACCTGCCCGGCTTACGCGGATTGGACTTGCGCCATACGCAAGTTACCGATGATGGAGTGCGGCACTTGGAAAGAATGGTTTCACTTTACTTCGTTAGACTGGGCGGAACGGTCGTCTCATCAGAGCAAATCACTGCCCTGGAAATTGCTTTTCCTGCATGTAAAATCGATACTGATACTGAATGATAATGTCACTTCACAGGCGTGTTAATGGTTCGATTTAGCGTTCGCTCTCTTTCCGAAGTTCGTTCGCTCTTAATCAGCACCGTATCAAGCAGTAAGTTAGAGTCAAGACTGCCAAAGCTGGGATGATTGGCTAACAACGCGGCCAAGTTCGGTCTGAACTATCTCGTCGGGTGGCACAGGTTGATCGTCGGCGACCTACTTTTGTGCCGTAGGCAGAAAAGGCTTGTTGCCAGAAAAACACTCTTGTAAATCGTTAGGGATTTCAAGTTAAAGTCAGTGAGACGGGGCGATACAAGCGCTCTTGTGGCTTCGCCACCCCGGTAGATAATCAAAAATTTAACCGGGGCCACCCAGCGAATGAAAACTGATTTTAGGCGGGTTCATCAGGAGGTGATGTGGTCGCGGGTACTTGTGTTGGTACTGTTTTTCGGCCACGGCGATAACCTGCTGCCAGTTCCCAGACGATGGGGAGCACCGAGACGATGACGATGCCCAGCACGACCAGCGAGAAGTTGTCCTTCACGAACGGAAGGCCGCCGAAGAGGTAGCCCGCCAGCGAGCAGGCCGAGACCCACAGGATGCCCCCCGCGATGTTGTAGATCGAAAAGGTACGATAAGGCATCTTCCCCATCCCGGCCACGAACGGCGCGATCGTCCGGACGATGGGGACGAACCGGGCGATGACGATCGTCTTGCTGCCGTACCGCTGGAAGAATTCCTCGGTCTTGGCGAGATGCTCGGGCTTCACGAGGCGGAAGCGTTTGGCGTTTAAGAGCCGCTGGCCGAACCAGCGTCCGACGAGGTAGTTGACCGCGTCCCCCGCGATGGCCGCCACGATCAACAGGCCCAGGAGTAGAGGCATCGAGAGCGAACCGGTGGCCGCCAGCGCCCCCGCGGCGAAGAGGAGCGAATCCCCCGGCAGGAAAGGGGCGAAGATCAACCCCGTTTCCGAGAAGACGATCACGAACAGGATGGCGTACGTCCAGGGACCATAGTCCTGGATGAACGCCTGCAGGTGCTTGTCGAAGTGGAGGATGAAGTCCACCACCTGCTTGAGAGGTTCCATCGAGGGGCATCCTGCCTGTGACGAGGTGGATTAAACGCAGGACGAGCTGTCCAGTACGCGAAACTGCGGATTAGCCGAGGATCGTCTGGGCGCGATCCGGCCCGACGGAGACGATCTTAACGGGTTTCTCCATCAGTTCGCCGATGGTGTCAATGTATTTCCTCGCACCGGCGGGAAGGTCGGCAAGCCGGGTGACGCCGCAGATGTCGGTCTTCCAACCGGGAATCGTGCGATAGATCGGCTTGGCGTTGGCCAGGTCTTCGACATGGGCGGGGAAGTCGGTCGTCCGTTCGCCACCAATCTCATAGGCCTCGCAGATCTTGAGTTCATCGAGCTGACTGAGGACATCCAGCAGCATGAGCGAGATGCAGTCGACGCCGCAAATCTTGGCCCCATGCCCGGCGGCCACGGCATCAAACCAACCGCAACGGCGCGGCCGACCGGTGACGGTGCCGTATTCGTGGCCGACATCGCGGATATGCTGACCGATCTCGTTGTCGAGTTCCGTGGGGAACGGGCCGCCCCCCACGCGTGTGGTGTAGGCTTTGACGACGCCGATCATCTCGTCGATCAAACGTTCGGGCACACCACTTCCGGGGTGGATGCCGGCGGAGGAACTGTTCGACGAGGTGACGTAGGGATACGTGCCGTGGTCGACATCCAGCAGGCTTCCCTGCGCCCCTTCGAAGAGGATATTCCGCTTCTCCTTGATGGCGCGGTGGAGCCAGGCGACGGTGTCAGTGACATAGGGCTTGAGGGCCGTCGCATACTTCTGCGTCAGGGCGAAGATATCGCTCGAAGCGAAGGGCTGGAATTCGGGATCGAGTGCCGAAAGCACGTGGTTCTTCGATTTGACGATGCCGTCCAGCCGCTGTTCGAGACTGGCGGGATGGTAGAGATCACCCACGCGGACGGCCTGGCTGCGGCCCGCCTTATCGCGGTAGCAGAAGCCAATCCCCCGCCCCGTGGTGCCGATGGCGTCTTTCTTGTAGCTGCGTTCGGAGGCCCCGTCTTCGGCGACATGATAAGGCAGGATTACGTGGGCGCGGTCGGAGAGGAGCAGGTTGGTGGAGATATCGACCCCCTGCGCACGGAGCGTGTCGATTTCCTTCTGCAGGGCTTCGGGATTCACCACGACGCCGTTGCCGATGATGGCGGTGACGCCGGGCCGCAACACGCCCGTGGGGAGCAGCGACAGCTTGTAGGTCTTGCCGTCGAACTTGACGGTATGGCCGGCGTTGTTGCCCCCTTGGTAGCGGACGACGACCTGATGCTCGTCCGTCAACAGATCGACAATCTTTCCCTTGGCCTCATCGCCCCACTGCAAACCGACAACAGACGTGATCGTCACGAGAAAATCCCACTCAGTTTTCACAGGATGCTGGCATCGACGCGGTGGCTGCCTTTTCACGGAGGCAGCACCGCACTTTTTAGCGCCGCGGGAGCGTGCGCATCGCCCGCGAGTGTAGCCTTTTGGCCTCCCGCTCGCATCCAAGAGTCGATCCACTGCACCGGAATTCCCGTCCCGACGGGAGATTCCGCACGACCGCTCCGCCCCGCCACGGGATCACTTCTGGGGATGGTGGCGAACCCTCTCGGGGTTTGACGCGTCCTGATCGGGTGGGTAACCTCTGATGAATTCCACGAAGGGCAAAACATGCGGTTTCACTTTGTATCGATTATCGGGATTACGACTTCCGGGGGCTGAGGCAACCCAGGCCGTGATTCGTGTGCCTGTTAGACGCCCCCGGTTCCGCCGGGGGCTTTTTTGTTGGTATTGAGGGATTTCGCCCATCGGTTCGAGTACGTCTCTGCGCGAGACACATTTCGGCCTCGTTGGGCGAAAGTCCGTCACAGGAATCAGACAACATGACTCGCATCCAGCTCTACGACACGACCCTGCGCGACGGCAGCCAGGGGGAAGGCGTCAATTTTTCGCTGCAGGACAAGCTCCTCATCACCCAGAAGCTGGACGAGATCGGCATCGACTTCATCGAAGGGGGCTATCCCCTTTCGAACCCCAAGGATGCGGAATACTTCCAGCGCGTCCGGGATCTGCCACTCAAGCACGCGAAGATCTCGGCCTTCGGCATGACCCGTCGCAAGGGTGTCACCGCCGATCAAGACACCGGCATGCTGGCTCTTCGGGATGCGCAGACCCCCTGCTGCACCGTCGTGGGGAAGACCTGGGATCTGCATGTCTTCGAAGTGCTGCGGGTCGACGAGGCCGAGAACCTGGCGATGATCCGCGACTCGGTCGCGTTTCTGGTTGGGGAAGGCCGGCACGTCATCTACGACGCGGAGCACTTCTTCGATGGCTTCAAGGGGAACCCCGAGTTCGCCATGAAGACGCTCCGTGCGGCTGCGGAAGCGGGGGCCGCCCTGCTCTGCCTGTGTGACACCAACGGCGGCACGATGCCCGAGGAGATCGCTGCCGCTGTCAATGCGGTCAAGAGGGAACTGTCCACTCCCTTGGGCATTCATTGCCACAACGACTGCGAACTAGCCGTTGCCAATTCGCTGATCGCCGTCGATTGCGGAGCGATCCAGGTCCAGGGAACGATCAACGGCATCGGCGAACGCTGCGGCAACGTCGACCTGATCAGCATCGCGGCCAACCTGGCCATCAAGAAGCATCACGAGGTGCTCAAGCCGAACGGCGTAATCCATCTGACGGAACTTTCTCGCTACGTCTACGAGATCGCCAACCTGCATCTCCGGCCCGGCCAACCCTTCGTGGGGAGCAGTGCCTTCGCCCACAAGGGGGGGATGCACGTCCACGCCGTCAACCGCCTGGCCCGCAGCTATGAACACATCCCGCCCGAGACGGTCGGCAATGAGCGCAAGGTGCTGGTGAGCGAGCTTTCGGGCCGCAGCAATATCATCGCCAAAACGACGAAATACCGCATCGCCGAGGATGACCAGCTGATGCGGAACATCCTCGAGCGCGTGCAGGATCTGGAAAACATCGGCTATCAGTTCGAAGCGGCCGAAGGTTCGTTTGACCTGTTGGTTCGCAAGGAGGCGGGGCTGTACACCCCTAAGTTCCAGCGGCTGCATTACCGCGTCGGCGTCATTACGGAAGAGGGACAGGCCCCCGTCACGGAAGCGACCGTCAAACTCAAGGTGGGAAGCGAAGTCGAGCATGTCGTCGCCGAAGGAGACGGCCCGATCAACGCGCTCGATACGGCCGTCCGCCGGGCGTTGATGCGGTTCTATCCAGCCCTCGAACAGATGCATCTGGTGGACTACAAGGTTCGCGTCATCAACTCGGCGGAAGGGACGGCGGCACGGGTCCGCGTGGTCATCGAAAGCCGGGACGAGCATGATGTCTGGAGCACGGTCGGCGTCAGCGAGAACGTGATCGAAGCGAGTTGGCTCGCGCTGGCCGACAGTGTCGAATACAAGCTCTTCAAAGACGAGGGCCTGCCGGAGTAGTGGCCCTGCTCGACCTTAAATCCACTTAGATTCATCCCGCCCGGCAGTGCTGCGGCTTCACGAGAGTTCCCCGATGACGACCGAAATCCCCAAGTCCTACGATCCGCAAGCCGCCGAGGCCCACTGGTACACCCACTGGGAAGAGCATGGCTACTTCAATGCCGATCCCAGCGATACCAAGCCGCCGCATGTCATCATGATCCCCCTGCCGAACGTGACGGGGGCGCTCCACATGGGCCATGCCCTCAACGGAACTCTGCAGGATCTCATCACTCGCTGGCGGCGGATGCAGGGGTATTCGGCACTCTGGATGCCGGGCACCGATCATGCGGGGATCGCCACGCAGTCGATGGTCGAAAGGCGGATGCTCGAGGAGGAAGGGCTGACGCGGCACGACGTGGGCCGGGAGGCGTTGATCCAGCGAATCTGGAAATGGAAGGATCATTACGAGGCCCGCATTCTCGGCCAGCTCAAGCGGTTGGGGGCGAGTTGCGACTGGCGACGGACGCGCTTCACGCTCGACGAGGTCTGCTCGCAGGCCGTGCGGCGAACGTTCTTCAAGATGTTCCGCGACGGCCTCATCTATCGTGGCCAGCGGCTCGTCAACTGGGATGCCTTTTTGCAGACCGCGGTCGCCGACGACGAGGTCTCTACGGACGACATCGATGGGCAGTTCTGGACGTTCAGCTATCCCGTGGTTAACGATCAGGGGGAGCCGACGGGCCAGCGGATTTCATTCTCGACAACACGTCCGGAAACGATGCTGGGCGACACCGCACTCTGCGTCCATCCCACCGATGAACGCTATACGGCGCTGGTGGGAAAGCACGTCCGGCTGCCGCTCGTCGGCAGGCTCGTGCCGATCATTGCCGATGGACTGCTGGCCGATAAGGAACTGGGGACGGGTTGCGTGAAGGTGACTCCCGCACATGATCCCAACGATTACGCCTGCGGTCTCCGCAACAAGCTCCCGATGATCAATATCCTGCGGCCCGACGGCACCATCAATGAAGAAGGTGGCGAGTTCGCCGGGCTGGATCGTCTCGAAGCGCGCAAGGCCGTGGTCGCCAAGATGGAATCGCTCGGCTTCTTCGAGAAGGTCGAAGACCGCAAGATTCCCATGAAGTTCAGCGACCGGTCGAAGACCCCGGTTGAGCCGCTGATGTCGGATCAGTGGTTCGTGAAGATGGACGACCTCGCCCAGAAGGCGATCGACGCCGTGACCGATGGCCGCGTGAAATTCTTCCCCGAACGGTACCAATCGAGCTATCTCGACTGGCTGGGGGAGAAGCGCGACTGGTGCATCAGTCGCCAGTTGTGGTGGGGGCACCGGATCCCCGTGTGGAGTAAGCAGTTCGCAAGCGCGTCGGAAGCCGAGGCGTATCTTGCGGCTCATCCCGACAGTTCGGCGGCGGCTGGTGTTCTTTCCGCCAGCGATCCCGCGAGCGTGCTGGTTTGCGTGGACGCATCGGCAGCCGATGGAGAACAGACCCAGAAGCAACTCGAAGCCGAAGGTTTCGAACAGGATCCCGATGTCCTCGACACCTGGTTCAGCTCTGCCCTCTGGCCGCATGCCACACTGGGTTGGCCGAATGAAACGACGAATCCACCACTCAACAATCAGCCCGATCCGAGTGGCGACGGGAAGAACACCGTCCTCCCCTACTTCTACCCCGGAAGTGTGCTGATCACATCGCGGGATATCATCACGCTCTGGGTCGCGCGGATGGTGTTGACGGGCCTCTACAACCTGAATGACATCCCCTTCAAACATGTGCATATCCATCCCAAAATTCAGGACGGATTTGGGCAAGGCATGTCCAAGACCAAGGGGAACGGCGTCGATCCGCTGGAACTGGTCGATCGTTACGGCTGCGACGGGACTCGCTTCACCATCGCCTCATTCGCAGGCGAAACGCAGGACGTGCGGCTCCCCGTGAGCTATGCCTGCCCCCACTGCGAAAACCTGATTCCCCAAGAGCAAAAGCACCTCAAATTCCAGCCGGGCAAGCCGAAGATCAAGTGCGCGAAGTGCAAGAAGGAATCGCAATATGCGACCCCCTGGTATGCGCCCGACGAAGGCGAGTTGGTGGCGGGGATTGTCATTGAGCGCTTCGAGTTCGGCCGCAATTTCTGCAACAAGCTCTGGAACGCGGCCCGTTTCGCCATGCTGAATCTGGAGGGCTACACACCCGCTGCTGCGGCCAAGAATGAACTGGCGATTGAAGACCAGTGGATCGTCAGCCGCCTGGCGACCGTGACGAACGAGGTGACCTCTCTCTTGGGTGTCTACAAGTTCGACGCGGCGACGCGCGCCCTGCGGGATTTTGTCTGGAACGAGTTCTGCGACTGGTACCTCGAATTGATCAAGTCGCGGCTGCGCGACGAGACAACCAAGCCGGTCGCGCAGCGGGTGCTGGTGCATGTCCTCGATCAGATCCTGCGGCTCTTGCATCCGTTCACGCCGTTCATCACGGAAGAACTGTGGCATCGCCTCGCCGAAATCGCTCCCTCACGCGGCCTGCCCGAGCCCCAGCCAGCGGAAACAGCCTGCATTATCGCGGCTTGGCCAATGGTGAACGAAGCCGACATCTCCCCTCCCCTCGAACAGCGATTTACCAGGTTGCAGGAGACGATCGGTGCGATTCGGAACATTCGAGCGACCTATGGCATCAGCCCCGGGCAGTCGATCGGAGTCCAATTGAAGTGCAGTGTCGAAGCCGCCGCCGACTTTGAAGCCTTGCGGATCCAGATCCAGAATCTGGCCAAGGCCGAGATCGCCGCCGTTGGCCCCGAGGTGTCGCGTCCACCGGCCTCCGCGAGCTTCACACTGGCGGGTGCGGAGGGCTTCGTGCCGCTGGAAGGCCTGATTAATAAAGTCGCGGAGCTGGCCAAGCAGACCAAGGAAGCCGAGAAGCTGCGTGGCTTCATCGCTGCGACCGAAAAGAAGCTGGGGAATGCCAGCTTCGTCGACAAGGCCCCACCGGAAGTGGTGGCCGAAGTTCGGCAGACACTGGCCAATCAGAAGGCGCAGGTGCTGAGCATCGAAGAGATCATCCGGCAGTTGCAGTGAGTTGTTGGTTGGGAGTGGATGGTTGTTGGTTGGAAGTCGTGAACACTGGCGGGTTGATTGCCAGCTGTATTTCCAACCATCCACCCACGACCATCAACTCTCTACCTTCCCGGCAGGAAGCTCGGTCTCGTCGACTTCTGCGCGGGCTTCGTCCCATTTCCGCCGCTTTGCTCGATGAGTTCGGTGTCGCGTAGGCCGTTGCTGGGTTGGATGGCGCCGCCGACGCCGAGGATCTCCGGACGGCGGGCGACCTTGTCGCTGAACTCGCGCATGTCCTGGACGATCGGCTCGATGCCGCGGAGGAGGACGTTCATGAGCTGCGATGAACGGTTGAGGTTGTCGTAGAGCTGGGGATCGGATGCCAGTTTCTGCAGAGTGCCATCCTGTGTGTTGAGAACGCGGACGAACCGGCTCGCATCCGCCAGCAGTCGGTCGAGATTGGCGAGGCTGGTGTCGACGCGGGCGATCATGTCCGTCCCCTTCTTGGCCAGGGGATCGGTGACGGATTCAAGGTTCTGGAGGTTCCGCTGCATGCTCTCCAGCGTGGTGCGGGCGACGACGATCGTCTCGCGGGTGTCGTTCACCAGTCGCGGCAACGACTGGGCCGTCTGCTGGAGGGCGGCCTGTGTCTTGGGGTCCCCGACGATGCGGTTGGCCTGTTGAATCAGTTCCGTGGCCGACTTCATCGCGAGTGAAAGCTGATCCAGCGAATCGGCGGCCCGTTCGATGACCTGATCGATGTTCCCCCGCTTGGTTTCCAGCAGACTGTTGACGTTGTGCGCCAGCGTCCCCCATTCCTTGCTGGTGGCGGCGAAGGAGTCCATCGTCGCACTTGTCTTGGCTTCCAACCGGGCGACGAGGGCGAGGGGATCGCCAGCCGCCTGGCCCTTGAGGACATCGCCGTTCTTGACGAATTCGGCGGAGGTGCCGGGGACGACTTCGAGATGCCCTTCCCCGAGCAGGCTGACCGCCACCTGGGCCGTCGAGTCGGCGGGAAGTTTGTGCTTGGCGTCGAGTTCGACAATGACGATGACGCCCCGTCGTTTGGGGTCGAGGCGGACATCGCGGACGTTCCCCACGGTGAGGCCGTACATGAGCACGGGAGCCGAGGGATAGATGCCCCCCGCCGAGTCGAACTGGATCGCCACGCTGAAGTTCTCGCTCCAATAGCGATCAAGTTTCCCCGCGCGGACGAGCAGCCCCGTGCCGATCGCGAGCGCGACGAGAACCATCATCCCCACACGGAATTGCAGCTGCCGTTCAGACACGAGACGCCTCCTGAGATTCAGAGGGCCATGGTGTAACGGAAGTGGCCGAATTCGCCGAGAGCATTTCCGGCGGCAAGCGGCCCATCACGCCGCGAAGAGTTCCTGCAGCCGCTTTCCGGAGATCCCGTGGACAAAATCGTGAACCCGTTCGTCGGGATGCTCGAAGGCTTCCTCGGCGGTTCCCTCGAAGATGACCTGCGACTCGTGGGGAGCCAGTCGTGCGAGGGGAAACAGCATTGCCACCCGGGTGGCGACTCGTTTGACGGTCGTCATGTCGTGCGTGACGACAATGCTCGTCACCGGGCGGGAACTGCGGGTCTGGAGGATCAATTCGTTGATGACATCGCTCATGATCGGGTCGAGGCCAGTTGTCGGTTCGTCGTAGACGATGATATCCGGCGACATCGCCAAAGCGCGGGCGAGCGCGGCCCGTTTCCGCATGCCTCCGGAGAGTTCTGAGGGATACTTGGTGGCCGCCGCCGCCGGGAGGCCGACTTCGCGCAGCCGGGTCATGGCGATGTCGTGCATCTCGGCTTCGGACATCGCGTGGTTCTCACGCAGGCCGAAGACGACATTCTCGAAGACGGAGAGGCTGTCGAACATCGCCCCGCCCTGGAAGAGGTAGCCCAGTTTGAGTCGATCCTGGCGGAGCTGCCGGTCGCTGCGGGCGGCGACCGATTGGCCATTCCAGAGGACTTCGCCCGAGCTGGGTTCCAGCAAATTGGCGAGGAGCTTGGTGGTGACACTCTTGCCGCAGCCGCTCTCACCGATGAGGACAAGCGTTTCACCCGCGTAGACGTTGAGATTGATGTTTCGGAGCACCTGCGTCGTCCCGAAACCGCGCGAGCAGTTCCGTAGCTCGATGATGGGCTGCGTCGCAGAAGGGTTCTCGTCGTTGGCATGCATCACAGGAGAACCTCAGAGCACGGGCGATCTCAGGAATGGGAGCAGGTGCTGGATCTGGATGAAGAAGACCCCCAGCAGGAAGTCCATCCCGAGGACGATGATGAACGAGTAGACGAAGGCTTCCGTCGCCGCCCGGCCCACCCCTTCGGCTCCGCTGGTGCAGTGGAAGCCGCGATGGCAGGCGACAAGGGCGATCGCACCACCGAAGAAAATGCTCTTGATCACGCCGGAGACGATATCGAGCGAGGTGATGTAGGAATCGGAGTAGAACCAGTAGAGGTGGCTGCTGATCCCCAGCACCTGCACGGACAGGTACCAGCCGCTCAACATGCCGATCCCATCCGCCAACAGCGTCAGTGCCGGGATGAGCAGCACACAGGCGAGGAAGCGGGGGCTGACGAGAAAGACGATCGGATTGGCACCCAGGGCCTTGAGGGCGTCGATCTGCTCGGTCACTTTCATCGTGCCGATCTCGGCGGCCATCGCACTCCCCACGCGACCTGCAAGCATCGTGGCGGCGAGGACGGGGCCGAGTTCCTTCACGAGCGAGACGTTGACGACCGATCCCAGCCGGGATTGCAGTCCGATGGCGGCGAGTTGGTCATAGGACTGAACGGCCAGCACCATGCCGATGAAGCCTCCCGTGACGAGGATCACGGGCATGCTACGGCAGCCGATTTCGTAGAAGATGGGCCAGAGGATCGCACTTCGCGGACGCTTGGCGAGCAGCCCCCAGGCGACGGTCGACGAGAACAGAACGGAGTCGCCCACAGTGCGGACAGCCGTCAGCAGCAGCCAGCCCAGCCAATGGATGGGGCTGCTGCCGCCGGAATTCGATTCGGCTGTGAACGTGGTCGACACTGTCGGTCATCCTTGACGGACAAGTTGCGGGGCGACCAAAGGGGCCGCCCTTTGGAAAGGATTCTCCGCGAAGCCCGCCGTTTGGGCAAGACGGGTTCGCGAGAGCGTCAATTCACCAAGTGAATCCAGAGTATGGCACGCCCCGCGGTCCGCCGAAGGGCGTGGGCCTCGGGCTTCTCTCCGTCGAAGACCACGCCCTTCCGCAAAGCCTCCAGGGTCGTGCCACCCAGTTCATCGGTCACCGTTAACGACTATCTCGGACTGATCGCTGGAGTTGGATCAGTCACGCCGGGAAGTGTCGGGACAAGCTGTTGAGGATCATGGCCGTCACGCGAGGGAGCAGGCGGCAGCGAGTCATGCTCCGGGTGTGGCCGAAGCCCGGTTGCCCCCGGATGACAGATGTCGCACGGACCGTGGGGACCGGGGACGCAGCAACGGCGCTTTGGGGGTGACAACACAATTGGCGACGGCGGCATCACAACCAGCCCCGGCGGCACGTCGATCCCTTTCGACTTCCAATCGATGTAAACCGACCCCGCCGTCGCGGCGGCCGCACCACGATAGCCGCGAATGGCAAAGCTCTGGTCGAGCGAACGGAAGCCTCGCGAGATGGAGTTAAGCTCGCTGTTCACCGACCGGCTGACCCCCTCCTGCCCACC
>PNLE01000058.1 GCA_013822855.1 Planctomyces sp. | reverse complement strand
CTTCGGTGGTGGCGGAGGGGCGGCGGCTGGTGCTGGAATGGGTGGTGGCGGGATGGGCTTCGGCGGTTCACTGCTGACGGGGCTCTTCGGGGCGATGGCCGGTCACTACCTGTACGACACGTTCTTCAACAGTCACAGCCACGGCAACGCGTTCGGGAACGATTCCCCCACCGGTGCGGGCGACGACTGGAACCGTAGCGACCCGGGGTCGGGTGGTGACTTCGGCGATTCCAGCGGCTTCAGCGGTGGGGATTTCGGTGGTGGCGACAGCTTCGGCGGCGATTTCTAGCCGCGAGGCATGCTTCGCCCCGACCAGACATCGGCACCTGCGCCAGTTTCACACTCTGTGGTGGAACGTTGTGGGTGCCGGTTCTCTTTTCAGGGGCGTGACTTCGGTTTTTTCACGCAAGCGCTGCAGAATGGCCAGTTGATTCAGCACCAACGTGCTCTGAAACTGACAGCCAAGAAGCGTCTCGTTTCCGGAAGGCTGGAGCCACATGATCTCGACAACCATGCTGACGGGCGGCAGCGTTCCCTCCTGGAGTTCGATCAGCAACTGTTCGCCGAGGCGGCACGGAGGCTGATCACCCAGGAAGGGAACAATCAGCCGGACGCCGGTGTTCGAACAATCGACGATTTTGCCGGGTGTCAGGACGGCTCGGCCAGCACCCAATCGCAGCAAACGCAATGTGGCGGGCAGGGCATCTCGCAAAGACTCCCGGCGGTCGCGGAAGCGGCGGCCCGTGGAGAGCCGCAACTCACCTGCCATGTTGCGAGGCGTTTTCCGCCTGTCTGTCCCGCGCCGGCGCTCCATGGCATGCCCCTGTCATGAACTTTGTCCACCCGATAGTAGATACATAGTTCATTCCGGGTACGAATCCAGTGATTTCCCCGTAGCCCCGCCCTTTGTGGGCGGGGACGGGTTTTCGGGCGGGCCTATTCCGCGGAACTCTCGGCTAGTTGTACGAGCGTGCGGACGCCGTAGCCGGTGGCTCCCGCCTCGCGCCAGGGCTTGGCACTCGATGCGAACGCCGGGCCGGCGATGTCGAGATGCACCCAGGGTTTTCCGCCCACGAACTTCTGGAGGAACTTGGCGGCGGTGATCGCCCCGCCCCACCGGCCGCCGGTGTTCTTGATATCGCCGACGTCGCTCTTGATGAGTTCGTCGTAGCTGTCCCAGGTGGGGAGTGGCCAGAGGTCCTCGCCCACGGTCTTGGCCGATTGCGCCACTTGGCCGCTCCAGGCGTCGTGGTTGGTGAAGAGGCCTGCCACATCTTCGCCCAAAGCCACGACACACGCTCCGGTGAGCGTCGCCAGATCGATGATCTTCTCCGCCCCTTGATCGACCGCGTAACTCAGCACATCGGCCAGGACGAGCCGCCCCTCGGCATCCGTATTGAGGACTTCAATCGTCACGCCGTTGCGGGCAGTGAGGATGTCGCCCAGCTTGTAGCAGTCGCCACTCACCATGTTTTCGACCAAACCCAGGTAGGCCGTCACGTTGACGGGGAGCTTGAGACGGGCGATGGCGACGATCGCTCCCAGCACGGTGGCCGCACCGGCCATGTCGCACTTCATGGTCACCATGCCGTCGGTCGGCTTGAGCGACAGCCCGCCGGAGTCGAAGGTGACCCCCTTCCCCACGAAGGCGACATGATTCGCGTTGCCGGGCGCACCCCGATAGTCGAGCTTCACCATGCGGGCGGGAACAGTGCTCCCCTTGGCGACGGCGAGCAGCGAGTGCATCCGTTCGGCCTCCAGCCGGGGGACATCGAAGATCTCGCAGGCCAGCCCGTACTCGGCCGCCAGCGACGAGCAGCGATCGGCCACCGTCACCGGGTTCACATCCTGCGCCGGACGATTGACCAGTTCGCGGGTGAGGTTGATCGACTCGCCCAGAATGGTGCCGCGTTCAATCGCCGCACTGTAGTTGTCGCTGGCGAGCACATGGAGGGCCGCAAACGGATGACGGGTCCGCTCGGTGCGGTAGAGATCCTGTCCCGACGATCCGATCGCACCGGCGGCGACGGCGGCGGCGATGAACTCGGCAGCCGACTTGCTCCCCAGCACGGCGGCGGGTGGCACCAGCAAGCCCACATCGAGGTTCGGCTTGTCGGACAAGCTGCGGAAGGCGGCGGTCAGTGCCCTGTCGAGTCCCTGTGTCGTGGGCTGCTCGGGAGTCCCCAGGCCCAGCAGCAAGACGCGGGAGACGCCCAGCCCCGTCACCCCCTTGATCGGGAGCAGACTGCCGGATTTCGTCGGCAGGTCGCCCGCTTCGCGCAGCCGGGTGAAGAGTCCGCCCGTTTCGGCATCCAGCGATTCCAGATGGGTGTTGAGCAGCGCGGTTTCACTGACGGGGACGATCAGCCAGTTTCCCATCCAGGTGACAGCCGAGGCGGCGGACGCTTTGACATTCATGGGCGGAATCAACTTTCGTAAGCGGGGAATTCATCAAGGCTGGCAGCTCTCGAATCGCCATTTGATCGTTCCCCGCCCCGCGTCACAACTGTGACGATCCTCGCATCAACGACAATCGATCAGGCGGAATCCAGCCGGAGAATCAGCAAAGGCGGCCCATCCCTCCCGGCCGGAAAGAACTTCGCTGCCCGGCCAGCCCGCCCTCCGGAGCGGTCGTTCCTGTGACCTATGTTTCGATAAGTGAGCGCTGGCGTCGTGCAGGAAGGGAATTCCTCGCCGGACGTTCACCTGTGAATGAGTGAGATCCTCGACGACGAATCAAAGGGAGAGCCGCGACGTGACGAAGGTGGGGAGTCGAGTTCAGGAGCCCGCGTTCCTCCTGCTGTTGGCAGTGACGGCGACGCTCTTCCTGCGCCCGGCGGAACTCTTCGAAGCGCTCGACGGCCTGCCGATCTACGAGGCGCTCATCGGCGGCTGCCTGCTCTTTTCCTTTCCGGCGATCCAGGCCCGGTTCGGCTGGAAGACGCTCAAGTACCAGCCGGTGATCCTCTGTGTGATGGCCCTGCTGCTGGCCATCGCCCTCTCGCACGCTTCGCATGCCTACGTGGGTGGTTTGGTGGAAGCGGGGACCACCTTCGGAAAGGTGCTGGTCTACTTCATCCTGCTGATCGTGAATCTCAACAGCGCCCCGAGGCTGCGGGCGTTTCTACTGACCGTCACCACCTGCTCGGTGATCGCCATCACGATGTGCGTGGTCGATTTCCACGGTCTGATCGACTTCAAATGCGTGGAGCACCTCGCCGACTTCGACAGCGTCGACGATGAAGGCGAAGTCTCACACGTCCTCCGCATGCGCGGCCTGGGGATCTTCCAGGATCCCAACGATCTGGCGATGCTGATCGTGGCCGCCGGTGTCCTTTCCACCTACTTTTTAACCGACAAGTCGTTCGGCCCGCTCCGCTTCGGCTGGATCATCGTGCTGTTCGTACTGGTCACGGGGCTGGTCGATACGCGCTCGCGCGGCGGGTTGCTGGCGGCGGGTGCCGCCGTCATGACGCTGGCCGTCTTCCGGGGCGGGATCAAAATGGCCGCCCTTTGCGGCATACTGGGTGTGTGCGCCCTCGCGGTTATGGGAGGACGCCAGGCAAATCTCGATTTGAACGACAGCACCGGCGGCGAACGTGTCCAGTTATGGCGCGACGGCTTTGACGCGTTGAAATCGAGCGACATCCTCTTCGGCATCGGCTATGGCGGCTATCCGGATGTCGCGGGTCTGGTGGCCCACAACTCGTTCATCCATGCGTATGTCGAACTGGGAATCTTCGGCGGCACCCTCTTCTTCGGCGCGTTCTTCTTCGCCTTCGTGCAGCTCTACCGCATGGGGTTCCGCGAGTATCCAAATTTCGACCGCGAGGCCCTGAGGTTCCGGCCCTATCTGGGGGCGCTCCTGGCGGGTTGGTGCACTTCCATGTTGTCGCTCTCCCGCTGTTATGTCGTCCCGACCTACATGGTCCTGGGACTGGCGGCGGCCTACCTCCATCTGGCGGCGCGGTCGTCGGCCCAACCCGCACCGCTGGTCGTGTGGGGCATGCCCCAGGCGATCCGCCTGACGATGGCCAGCGGAGCGCTGTTCATCGGCCTCTACCTGTTCACTGTGATGTTCGCTTGAAAGTGCTTTCTCTCTCTGTGATGCCCGCCTGGAAAAATTGTTCGCCGATTGGGAATCCGACCGTTGCAGACCATGATCTCCATCCCCGAATCGCGCCCGGCTCCACTCTCCTCGAAAGAGAGCGGGCTGAGTGAGCGCCCCGCCGTGAAGGGCCTCCGCCTGACATGGCACCGGCGCCACACGTTCCCCGAAGCCCTCGCGAAATGGCGCGAGCTGGAAGCCCGGCTGCAATGGCGAGCCGTCACCTCCAGTACCCGCTGGACCGAAACCTGGCTGAAGCAGTACGGCGATCAACTCTCGCCCGAGATCGTGATCGCCGAGGAGGCGGGCATCGTGCGGGGGGCGCTCCTCGTCGTCACCAGCGAGCGGCAGTTCGAAGGCCCGATCCGCCTCCGCACCGTCCATCTAGGGACTGCGGGCGAGACCGACACGGACAGCGTGATCGTCGAATACAACACGATCTGCGCGGACGAAGGCTCCCGCGTCCCGTTTCTCAATGAGGTGGTCGCGACACTCGCCCAGAGACAGACATGGGATGAACTCCGGCTGGATGGCTTCACCGAGCGGGATCTCTCTCCGATCCTCGAACATCGTCCCCAATTCACACTTCGCCGACGTCCCTGCTACCACACACAGTTTGTAGCAACCGACTCGGCAGCCTCGGTCATCGAGCAACTGACGGCCCAGGCCCGGCGGGCGATCCGCCGCAATCTGCGGATGTACGAAGGGGCGACCACCGAGTGGGCCACCACCATCGATCACGCCCATAACGTCTTCGACGATCTGATCCGCCTGCATCAGGCCCGCTGGATCGCCGAAGGGAAACCGGGGGCTTACGCCAGCGAACAATTCACGCAGTTCCACCGCGAACTTCTCGAAGAACTGGTTCCCGCCGGTCGAGCGGTCTTCGTCCGAATCCGCAAAGGAGAGGAAGTCATCGGCTGCAGTCATCTGCTGATCGATCGTGGCCGGGGGCTCCTCTATCAAAGCGGCCACGCCCCGCATGAATCGCAGCGAAGTCCCGGGCTGCTGACCGACTGGCTGACACTCATGGCCTGCAAAGAGCATGGCCTGGAAGCCTTCGACTTCATGGCGGGCGAAACCTATCACAAGCGGCGACTGACCCTGCACACGGACGAACTCGTCTGGGCCCGCTGGATCCGCCCGTCGTGGAAGCGAATCGTCATCGATCGGCTGCGCGACTTCAAACGGCTCTCGCAGAACTGGTGGGCCCAATGCCGCACGAACCAGTGTCGCACGGATTCGGGGAGCGCTGAAGCGAGTCCCAAGGCCGAAGTCGACGAGAACAATGCAGCCGACACCCCCGCCGCAACATCCACCCCGAGGGCCAGCGAATGAGCACGACTTTGAACCCGCCGACGCCATCGGCGACAGCCTTGCCCAGCCTGGCTCCAGCCGGATCGGGGCCACTGGTCAGGAACTTGCATCGCCCGGCCCTGCCCGCAGAGCACGCTCCCGTGGCAGCCGCTCCGTCAAACGACAGCGCGCCGACGATCCACGTCCCCGCATCCAGCGAGCAACGGCCACTGCGCGTCTGCCATGTCAGTCTGACACTCAAGACGGGCGGTCTGGAGCGGCTCCTCGTCGACTTCGCCCGGCGGTACGACCACGAGCGTGTCGCACTGACATTCCTGGCGATGAGCGACATCGGCCCCTTCGCCGAGAAGATCCGAGAGGCGGGCTGCGAAGTCCATCAGCTGAAAACACGCGGCCGGTGGAACCAGTTCCATGAAATGAACGCCTTCTTCCGCTCGCGGCAGTTCGACGTCGTCCACACCCACAATACCTATCCCCACCTGTACGCCACCCTCGCGGCCCGCCGGGCCCGTGTGCCGGTGGTGGTCAACACCCGCCATGGCCAACGGCTGGGGCACAACTGGCGGGCCAACCTCCAATACCGCCTCACCTCGAAGCTGGTCGACCGCATTGTCGCCGTCTCCGACGACGCAGCGAGGCTCTGCGTGCGCGAAGACAAGTTGCCGACCGGCATCGTCACCCGCATCTGGAATGGTATCGACCTGGCCCAGTTCGGCTGGCGGGGTTCTTCGCAGGAACTGACGGCGATCACAGTGAGCCGCCTCTCCTGCGAGAAGGACATCGGCACCATGCTGCGGGCCGTCGATCTCGTCCGCCGCCAATACCCCGCCTTCAAGCTGATCATCGTGGGAGACGGAGCCGAGCGCGCACCGCTGGAAAAACTGACCGCCGAGCTGGATCTCTCCTCGCACGTGAGCTTCCTGGGTGAGCGGCACGATGTTCCCGAGCTGCTGGCCGGCGCGGGCTTCTTTGTCAGTTCGTCTCTCAGCGAAGGGATTTCGCTCACGCTCCTCGAAGCGATGGCGGTCGGCTTGCCCGTCGTGGCGACGGCAGTCGGCGGAAATCCCGAGATCATCCTGCCAGGAGTCACCGGACTATTGGCACCGGCGGGGAACGCCGAGGAACTGGCCCGCGCGATGCTGGAGATGTGCGGGCAAAGAAACGAGTGGCTGGCAATGGGAGCCGCCGGTCGCGAGCGGGTCAGCGAATTCTTCCACATCGACCGCATGATCGACGACTACACGCGGCTGTATGAGACGCTCTGCGAGGCGAAGGCCGTGCAGGGAAGAGCGTGAGGGGAGAAGGTGAGAAGGAAAGAAGGGGAGAAGCCAGAGGGAGGGGGGCGGAAAGGCGGAGATGCCTAATGCCCACTACCAAATGCCCAACACCAAACACCAAATTCCCGACTGACAACCGACAACTGACAAATCCCGACCTACGCCACCCGATCAAATATGCTCCGCAGCGAAAGCAGCGACCGCCATGTATCAGACGCTCTACCGAAACATCCTGCTACCGGTCTTCGACGGGGCCATCAAGCGCCGCCAGACGATGAAGTACTGGCACGAGGCCGAGGCGACGCAGTGGCATAGCCGTGCGGAGTTGGAACTCCGGCAATGGGCCGATCTGCGGCGATTGCTGAAGATCGCCCAACAGACCTCGCCTTACTACCAGCAGCTTTTCGCAGCGCACGGCATCGACCCAGCCACGATGGAGTCGCTGGACGATTTCCGGAATGTCCCATTGCTGCATCGCGAGACGATTCATCAGCACCGGCTGAAGCTCGGCACGACGACACCCATGAAGCGGATTCCCAAGAGCACGGGGGGTTCGAGCGGGGAGCCGCTCCACTTCGAGATCAGCGCCGACAGCAACGACCGCCGGGTGGCGATGACCCACCGCGGCTACGGCTGGGCGCACGCCGCTCCCGGCTCGCGGCAGCTCTACATCTGGGGGACACCCCCTTCGCGACTGGCCGCCTGGAAGCGGTGGAAGATGTCGCTCCACCACGCATTCGACCATCATCTCGTCCTGAGCTGCTTCGAATTCACACCCGAGATGATGCAACGGCAACTGCGGCGATTGAACGCCTGGCGTCCGCAGGTGATCGTGGCCTACACGAACGCCGCCTACGAATTTGCCCGCTTCATCGAAAGCGAAGGGCTAAGCGTCTGGAAGCCGCAATCAATCGTGGTGGGTGCCGAGAAGCTGCACGATTTCCAACGCGTGGCGCTGGAGCGAGTCTTCGGTGCTCCCGTGTTCGAAACGTACGGCTCGCGCGAGTTCATGCTGATTGGAGCGGAGTGCGAGAAGCACGAGGGACTGCATCTCAGCATGGAGAACCTGCTCGTCGAGATCCTGGATGACGACGGCCAGCCGACGCCCGACGGCGAAGAGGGTAATGTTGTCATCACCGACCTCTTCAACGACGCGCTGCCGTTCATCCGCTATGTGAACGGCGACCGGGCCATCGCCGGGTTCACCCCTTGTTCGTGCGGTCGTGGTTTGCCGCTCCTCAGGAAGGTGACGGGCCGTCAGCTCGATGTGCTGGCGACGCCCGACGGCAGGAAGATCCCCGGTGAATTCTTCCCGCATCTGCTCAAGGATTACCGCTCAATCCGCCGCTTCCAGGTGATCCAGGATGATCTCGCCGAGATCGTCATCCGCCTCGTGGTCAGCGGCGGCATGACACTGACTGACGAGGAGAATCTCCGCCGCGATCTGCGGGAAGGGATCGGCCCGGTGGTCCGCCTCAAGCTCGAAGTGGTCGATGACATTCCGCTCACCAAGGCGGGCAAGCTCAAGGTGGTCGTCAACAATCTGGCTGGGGCGGGAAGTCACGCTCAGTCAGCAACTGCGACCCCGGCCTCACTTCCGGAAGGAGCTGTCGGATGTCGTTAGTCCTGGATCCGCTTTCCATTCCCGATGATCACATGGCATACGGCCACTCGCCGTCGGTACGCAGCGAGTCGCCGCTGGATGACGCCTCGACTCATCTTCGCGTGCTCCCTTTGGAGCAGTTGTTGGCCGATGACCGGTTGGTCGCCCGGTGGTGCGATCTTCTGGGCCGTTCGGACAACGCTTACGCCGTGCTGCATCCCCACCAGGTAGCGCATGAATGGCGGTTCTGGGCTGGCAAGCCCCATGACTCCCGCTGGCAGCCGCAGGTATTGATCTTGAAGTCGGGCGACGAATGGCAAGGGCTGGCTGTGCTGCTGCCCAAACCCCTCTCGGTTCAAAGGCTGACACATCTCCCCTTCCCCGGCACATTGACGGGCTGGCATCTGGTGGGTGGCCAAATCCTACTGGCGCGGGGTCGAACGCCCCAGGCCGAAGATCCGTCCGGGCGATGTCGGCGAATGTTCGCCGCCATGCGAAATCATATCCGACAGAGCGGTGGAGCGTTCCTGCAGATCGAGGATCTCGATGTCGACGCCCCTTTGTATGGAGCTGTCCAATCACAAAGCGGGCCGGAGTTCCAGGTGGTCGTCCCCTATGAATACCGTTCCCGTTGGCGGATCGAACTGACCGGCGGCGCGGCGGCCTATTGGAGCAAGTTCTCCAGCAAGACCCGCAACGGCTTCAAACGCAAACAGAAAAAGTGCGGCTCCCGGCTCCTGGAGTGCATCACCGATCCCCGCGATGTCCCCCGCTTCCTGGAGGTCGCCAGCGAGATCTCGAAACACACTTGGCAATCCCACGAACTGGGCCTGCGGATTCGCAATGATGAGCGCGACCTCGCCCTTTACACCGCCCAGGCCGAAGCCGGGATGTTCCGCTCGTACCTGTGGTCGCTCGATGGCCGGCCCGTCGCGTTTCTCGTGGGGAATCAGGCGGGAGAGACCTTTCATTATGAGGAGGTCGGCTTCCATGAGGACTTCGGCGACTATTCGCCGGGCTTGCTGCTGCTGATCGACGTGCTGGACGACATGCTGCTGGTGAACACTCCCCGCTGGTTCGATTTTGGTGGGGGAGATGCCGAATACAAACGGATCTTCGGCACCGAGGAGAGCCGCAGCGGCACCACCTGGGTCGTGCCGCGAGGGGGCGTTTCTTCGGCACTTTTCCGAACGGCGTGTGTCATGAACGGGATCCGTCGTCAGGGGGCGAGGTTGCGGGATGTCCATGCCCGCTGGAAGCGTGAACAGGCACTGAAGTTGCGAAAAGCCGACACCGCGGACGGCAAACCGCCGACGCCCGATCAAAACCCAAGCTAAGTTTCAGCGGAAAGACCGAAAGGTCGAGGGAGGCGGTGTTTTTCCGCACGCGGTCAGGCACCGATCCATTCTCGACTTTCCGGCATCACTCCCCCTTTGCTGCGGGCCGTGGCAAGGATCAATCCGGCATGCGAGTCCTGTTCCTCTCACACAACTTCCCGAACCCGTGGAATCCGGGATTGGGGACATTCAACCGCACCATGCTCGCAGGCCTCGCGAGGATTGGCGGCGGGGAATCCGCGCATCGGCACGAAGTCCGCGTCGTTTCGCCCGTCCCTTGGAATCAGTGGTACGGCGGGCTGATTCCCGGTCGCGGTCCGAAGGCATCGCTGGAGTCGTTCTCCGCCGTTCCCGGCGTCGAGGCGACGTACTACCCGTTCTACTATCCACCCAAGATTCTCCGCTCGCAGTATCACAAGTGCCTGTCATGGTCGAGCCGCACGGTGCTCCCCCGGATCATCCGCGAGTTCGCCCCTGATATTGTCCTGTCGTACTGGTCTCATCCGGACGGCGCCGTCGCCAACGAATACGCGCACGCGGCGGGCATCCCTTCCGCCGTCATGACGGGTGGCAGCGATGTCCTGCTGCTGGGCCGCTCCGGTGCGCGCCGGCGGGCGATCCTCACCGCGTTGCATGCCGCCGACATGGTGATCACCGTCAGCGAGGATCTGTCGCGCGTCCTGATGTCCGACGGCCTCCCCGCGCAACAGTTGAACGTCGTTCGCCGGGGTGTCGAAACCTCGGTGTTCCATCCCGGTTCGCGGCGTGAAGCGCGCGACAAACTGGGCCAGCCGCAGGATATCCCGCTGCTGGTCGCGCCGGGTCGTTTGGCCCCCGTCAAGGGTTGGGAATACCTGCTCAGGGCCTGCCGTTCGCTAGCCGATCGCGGGTTGCGCTTCCACTGCGTGTTCGTGGGTAAGGGACCGCTCCAGAAGGCGCTCGCCGCCGAAGCTCAGGAACTGCGGATCGCGTCGCACATCAGTTTTGTCGGGGCGTGCCCCCAGGCGGAGCTCGCCGACTGGTACCGGGCCGCCGACGCCGTCGTGCTCCCCAGCATCTCGGAAGGAGTGCCGAACGTGCTCATGGAGGCGATCGCCTGCGGCGGGTGTTTCGTCGCCAGTGAAGTCGGTGGCATCCCCGAAATCGCCGATCCCCATTTCGACCGGTTGGTTCCTCCCGCGCAACCCCTTTCGCTGGCCAACGCCATCGAAGATCTGCTGAACCACACTCGCGCCCGCGACGAGGAAACCGACATCCCGCGTCGCTGGCGGCCCCTCTCGCTCGATGAGTCGACGGCGCACCTGGAACAAGCACTCGAAACGTGCATCTCCCGGTTCCATGCCAACGACGGCTACATCCGCGGCGTGGCCGATGCCGAACTCCGGCAACTGCTCAAGAACACCGAATCCTCGATGGCCGACGAATACGCTTATCTCACTTCGGGCCTGGTCGGAGGCTCGACATGAACCCGCTCAAACAACTCGTCAAACTCGCCATCACGCAGTTGTCTTCGCAGGAAGACTGGCTCGTGCGGGCGCGCACCGCCGAGAAGGTGTTCTCCTGGACGTTCGACGACGGCCCGGATCCGATCCACACCCCCTTCGTGCTCGACGCGCTGCATCAGGTCGGTGCGCGGGCGACGTTCTTCGTCGTCGGCGACCGGGCCGCCCGGCATCCCGATCTGGTCCGCCGGATCGTGGCCGAAGGTCATGAACTGGGCAACCATACTTGGTCACACAGCGAGCCGGCGCAGACCAGCACCTCGGTCTTCCTGGATGAAGTCGAACGGACGCAGGACTTTCTGGAGAAGCTGACCCGCATCCGCCCGCGCTGGATCCGTCCTCCCAAAGGGGCACTGACATTCGGTAAGTGGCGCGGCCTGCGCGAGAAGCAGCTTTCCATCGCCCTCTGGTCGCACGATCCCAAAGACTGGCGGATGAAGTCGGCGGAGGAACTGGTCACCTGGTGCGAAGCCACGATCCCCAAGCCGGGCGATGTCGTGCTGTTGCACGATGTCCATCGCTTCGCGGGCATCGCAGTTCGCTTGTGGGCCCGCGAAAGCTGGTATCGCGACTGGAAGGCGATCACGCTCAGCCAGCTGGTTCCCCGCAGTCGCGATGCGAAGGTCACCGAAGACGCCGCGCTCGACGAGACCGCGTTCAACACCCTTTCCGAAACACGCCCCTTCATTCCGATGTCGACCGACAACTTCGTGTTGCAGGCGGTCAATTCGGATGAAACCCCCATGAACAAATTCGAAGAACCCCGCCGGGCCTCGCGCCAGCGCTTGAACGAAGAACAGATCGCCATCGACATGTTCGATGCCTAGCCGTATCGGAGAAGTTCCCGTGGTGACCGCCTCCCGCCCCGCTCCCGCCTGGCTGCAATCGCTGGCCGAACCCGCGCGGCCTGTCCGAGGCTACGGCCTACCGCCCGCCATGGAACCGTCACGGGCCCCGCAGCCTCCCCGAAAGAGAGTCTTGCTCATCGCCTACAGCTTCCCTCCCGTCGGGGGAGCCGGAGTGCAACGTCCTGCGAAGTGGGTGAAGTATCTCGACCAGTTCGGCTGGGATGTGACGGTGCTGACCGTCGAAAATCCCTCGGTGCCGCTCCTCGACGAAAGCCTGCTCGCCGAGATCCCCGCCACGACCCGGATCGTGAAAGCCCGCACGCTCGAACCGGGTTATCGCTTCAAGCAGGCCGTCAGTGGAAATGTCGGCTCAGGCGTTGGATCAAGCCGCGGCAGTCTCCTGAAACGCGGCCTGCGATCCATCACCTCATGGGCGAAGAAGCTGGCCAAGTTGTGCGCGACCACTTTGCTGCAACCCGATGCCCAGCGGCTCTGGCTGCCCGCCGCCTGGAAGGTCGCTTGCCAGACCCTGCGCGAGACACCGCACGATGCGATCCTCGTGACGGCCCCCCCTTACTCGAGTTTTCTCTTGGGTCAGCGACTCAAAGCCCGATTCGGTTTGCCGCTGGTGCTCGATTACCGCGATGAATGGGATTTGAGCAGCCAGTATCTCGAAAACTCCGCCACCGCCTGGTTCGCCCGGCATGTCCAGGAACGCATGCAGCGCGGTGTGCTTCGAAGCGCCGATGCCGTCATCACGACCACACAGTCGAGCAGCCGTGCGATTCGCCAGCGGCTGACTGACCTGGCTCTCTCCACTCGCGTCGAGACGATCTACAACGGCTTCGACACCGAAGACTTCACTTCCGCCACGAACCTCACCACCTCTCAAACCACCCCCGCTGATAAACCAGCAGCAGGAATCTTCCGGCTGATCTACACCGGCACGCTCTGGAATCTGACCGACATCACCCCCGTGGTGAAAGCCATCGAAACGGTCGCCGCCGACGCACCGGAACTGGCGAAACATCTCGAGTTCCTGGTGGTCGGACGCAAGACCCCCGAACAGCGCCAGGTGTTGGATCGACTCGCGGCTTTGCCGTGCCGGGTGGTCCTGCGGGACTATTGCCCCCACGCCGAAGTTCTGGAGCATCAATCACAAGCCGACAGCCTGCTGCTCCTTTTGAGTGATGTGCCGGGGGCCAATCGCGTGGTCCCCGCCAAACTGTTCGAGTACCTGGCGACACGCAAGGAAATCCTGGCCGTCGTTCCGGAAGGCGAAACCGCCGGGATCGTCCGGGAGTTCCACGCCGAAAGCCAGTTCACTCCCGCCGACTACACAGGGATCGCGTGCTGGATTCTCGAGCGTTTGCAGCGGGCGACGGGCCAGACCAATGCCGTTTCCTCGATGATAAATTCCGCCTTTCCCGAACAGCGCCTTTTGGACTTCAGCCGCAAATCGCAGACGGCACAGCTCGCAGGCTTGCTCTCGGAAGTCGCCAACGCGGGCCAAGGTATCGCAGCGTTGGGAGGTGCCCGATGAGCACTCCCCTCGGATCCACCTTGCTCGCCTGCCTCTTCTGGAGTTCCATGGCGCTGCTCGCCTACATCTATGCGGGCTATCCGCTGCTCATCGCGCTCCTCGCCCGTTGGAAAAAGCGTGGCACCCAGCCCCATTCCCTTTCTGCAAACGAAAGCGATTCCCGCAGCATCACGGTGCTCTTGGCGGCACATCATGAACCCGCCACCTTGCCGCGAAAGATCTGCAATCTGCTGGAATCCTCATCGGCCCGACACATCACTCAGATTCTCGTCGGCCTCGATGGTGCCGATGAAGAAACGCAGCGGTCACTGGCCAGCCTGAACATCCCTGTTTTGCGGGTCATCCCCTTCCCCGATCGGCGCGGCAAGCCCTCGGTGCTCAACGATCTCGCCCGGCACGCGACCGGCGAGATCCTCCTCTTCGTCGATGCCCGGCAAACCTTCGAACCCGACACCATCGCAAAACTGCTCCGTCGCTTCGACGATCCGGCCGTCGCCGTCGTCTCGGGCGAGCTGAAGTTCACCACTCCCGAAGAGGCCACCACCGCCAGCGAAGGGGTCGGCTTCTACTGGAAGTACGAGAAGTTCATCCGCAAGCAGGAGAGCGCTTTTCGCGGCGTTCCTGGTGCCACCGGGGCCTGCTACGCCCTGCGGCGTTCGGCCTTCGAACCGATCCCCGGCGAGACGATCCTCGATGATGTCCTCATCCCCATGCAGGCCGTCATGCAGGGAGGCCGCTGCGTCTTTGAAGCCGACGCGACCGCCTGGGATGTCCCCGCGAAAACCACCTGCCACGAATCGACCCGCAAGCGGCGGACGATCGCCGGAAACGTGCAGCTCATCCTCCTCAAACCGGCGCTGATTCTCCCCTGGAAAAATCCGCTCTGGTTCGAATTCGTCTCGCACAAGCTCCTCCGGCTGGCCAGCCCGTGGCTCCTGGTCGTGGCAGTGCTGACCAACCTCGCTTTGGCCACCACCCAACCCATCTACGCCTGGATTCTCGGCCTCCAACTGGCGGCTTGGCTGCTCGCGCTGGCCGGTGCGGTGGCACAGACTTGGGGACGCCAACTCCGCTACTGCGCCCCGTTCCTGATGTTCGCCACCCTCAACTGGACGACGCTGCTCGCCGAGTGGGACGCCCTTTGGAACCGGTATCAGGTGACCTGGAAAAGGGTGGGTTAGGACGGGTTGTTCCGATTTTCCGGACAATCGCTCTTGGCCGGAATTCATGACGTAAGCTTGTCCCACATGGCCCGCACAGCGGACCCTACGAAATGCTTTCAACGAGTGGGTGACATGCTGCTGGAATCGATGGTGGTGGGAAGTCTGGCAATGGGCGCGGCCGCTGCGGCGGGCGGGTACCACCGCGCGCGGAAGATCGGCCTCACGAATTGGCTCCCCGCCTACCTCGCCACTCCTCCAGCTCCCACACCCTCTCCCGATGAGCCGATCGATCTCTTTCTCTCCGTCTGCGACCACTACGAGCCGCAATGGGGCCGCCCGAACGTCGATGACGCCTTGGCCCGGGTCAACGAGTGGGTGCGGCGTTATCCCCAAATCTTCAGCCGGTTCGAAGACGCCGACGGCATCCGGCCCCAGCACACCTTCTTCTTTCCGCAGGACGAGTACCGCCCCGAATATCTCGACGCGTTGGCACCCTTGTGCCAAGAGGGCTTCGGCGATGTCGATGTCCATCTCCACCACGATCACGACACGGAGGACGGCCTCCGCGAAAAGCTGATCGGCTTCCGCGAGGCGCTCGAACATCGGCATGGCCTCCTGCGAAAGGATCCCGACACCGGACAAACCGTCTACGGCTTCATCCACGGCAACTGGTGCCTCAACAACAGCCGGCGGGATGGTCGCTGGTGCGGCGTCGATCACGAAACGCCGATCCTGCTCGAAACGGGCTGCTACGCCGATTTCACGATGCCCAGCGCCCCCAGCGATACACAGACCCGCACGATCAACAGCATTTACCACGCGGTCGATCGGCCCGGTCGCAACTCCCACGATACGGGGATTCTCGCCGCAGCCGGTGAGGCGGCTCCCGACAACAGCCTGCTGATAATCCAAGGGCCGCTTGTTCCCGATTTTTCGCGGGCCAAATGGGGCGTGATCCCGAAGATCGAGAATGGCGATGTGCTGGCCAGCCATCCCCCGTCGATCCGCCGGTTACCTCAATGGCTCAAGGCCGGTGTCACCCTCCAGGGGAAGCCCAACTGGCGGTTCATCAAGCTCCACACGCACGGCTGCAAGCCGGTGAATCTGGAGATGTGGCTGGGTGAACAGGTGGTGCGGTTCCACACGGATCTAACCGACTTCTGCCGCACGCATCCGCAATACCGCTTGCACTACGTGACCGCCTGGGAAATGGCCCTCCTCGTCCGCATCGCCCAAAATCACCCCGACATGACCAGTTCCGAACAAATCCGCCAGATGCGGTTCCTGGCCCGAGGCGGTGAAGCCCTTCCCGTAGGGCAGGCTCCCGCCTGCCGATTGCAAAATCCAAGTTATTCAACCGCATTTTCTTGATGAAGGATCTGTTCCGAGAACCTTGGGAACAGGCAACGGTCATGGGTGGCATGGCCCGCAGCTTTGTGCGGCCATGTCTCCCCCCAGCACAACACATTGATCAATGGTTGAACCCATGCGCGAAGCCAGCCCCGCAGTCAAGTTTGAGGCGTGAAACAAATGCGACAACCGCGAAGAGTTTACCGGCGAGAGACCTTTCCGGAAGTAGCAGCCTGAGCGATGAAGCCGAAGGAAGATCGGCGGGGGCTGCCAGTCGCGGCGGGTTCCACTTCAGTGAGACGCTCCCCCATCCGAAGGTAAGACCACACGGCGATACACCGGCGATTTCCCGCCTTGATAACCGCGCTGAGCGCTCCTGTTGGCTCCCATGGATCGGGATCACGAGATATCCCTCCCTGGACGTTTTGAGTGAGCCGGTTCCCGACCGAACATTCCGCACAAGCCGCATCGCCCTCCACCACGGGTGGAACGGGTCACTCGTCCTCCGCCCCGACTCGTTCCCGGCATCGGAACGAAACAGTCTCTGTGGTGAATCGCCGTCCCCCCACGTGGACGACCCGAGTCGTCGCGATTCTGGCGATCGTCAATCTCATCGGTGTGATGCTGGCCAGCTGGCTGGTCTGGAGTGTTTCCGAAAGCTGGTGGCTGGGCAGTGTGGTGACCTTCGCCCCCCGCGAACTGCTGCTTATCTCGACCGGGATTCTCGCGGTGGTCAGTCTCCTGTGGCACCGACCATCGCTCTTCTTCCATCTCTTCGCCGGGCTGTGGGTTCTCTTTGGCGTGGTCGATTGGTCGCTGGCACCACTTCTGGAGGCCCGCACATCCAGCCGCTTCTTCGACTGGCTCGTGCCCGGCGACGACGACGATCCCGACGATATCGAGGGCTCGGCCGCTCGCAAGCTGAGGGTCGCCTCCTGCAACGTGCAGGATTACCAGCCGCGCTTCGGCGAAGTGATCCGCGATCTGGAGACCTTGCCGCCGGATGTGGTGGCGTTCCAAGAATCGCGTTCGATCAACCCGCAGTGCGAAGCCTATTTCGCCGACTGGCACAAGGTGCAGGTCGAATACTTTTTCATCGCCTCGAAATGGCCGCTCAAGATCCTCGGTCACTGCGACGACTCGCCCTTTGAAAGAAGCTCGGGGCTGGTGGTGCGGGTCGAGCGTCCGGAACAACCCTTCGTGGTGGCGAATGTCCATCTGATGACCGCCCGCCCTGGCCTGAGACTGCTGTCGCCCGGCTCGATCCTCAGCGGCGAAGGCCCGGCGGAACTCAGTGCCCAGACTTTGTTGCGTGCCGATGAGATGCAGCGGCTGCGGCTCTTCATCGAGAACCTGCGCGAAGGCCTGCCGCTGATCGTGATGGGCGACTTCAACACCCCCGCCAGCAGCCACGTCTTCCGCGAGGCGTGGGGCGATCTGGCGGGGGGCTTCGAGTCGGTCGCGATCGGCCCCTCCCACACCGCGCCCTGCCGACCGATCAGCTTCTGGCCGGGGACATGGCCCTGGTCGCGGATCGACCACATCCGCGCCTCGGGTGAATGGCGTTTCCATCAATTCATCACGGGCGAGCGGGATGGCTCCGACCATCGACTCGTGGCCGGCGAACTGGAACTGATCGACTGGGATTGAAGCCAAAACGCCATCCGGCCCCATGTCCCCAACAGGGCAGCCACTCAACAGAGCCAACAAGATCAAGCAGGTTCCACGGGAACTTCAGGACGTCACATGCGTAAGAATCAAACCGATCAGACACCGGCCAACGCCTTCGAGAACGAAGGCGAAGGGGGCTTGTCGATCGACTGGATGAACCTTGTCTTCCGCTATCGCTGGTGGCTGTGCGTGGGAGTGCTCTTCGGGCTGGGCCTGGGGATCGCCGCATATGTGAAGCTGGGGCCGGAATACATGGCCATTGGCCAGATCATGGTCTCCCGCCGGAACGCCGTTCCCCTGAAGGAACAAAGCGCGATGGGTGATTGGGGCGAGCGCAGCGAACACCTGGCCTTGATCATGAGCCCCATGATCGCCAGCGAAGCAGTGCGGATCGGCCAGCTCGACAAGCTGCGGACCTTCGCGGGCGAGAGCGACCCCACGCAGATGGTGCTCGACGACCTCAAGGTGAAGCGCGTCGCGGGGCAGGATCGCTCCTACCTGAACGTGCTGGATGTCACCTTCCAGAGTGCCAGTCCCGAAGATGCCCGCCGGGTGGTGAAGGCGGTGATCGACGCCTATGCGGGTTACCTCAGCGAATCCCGCAGCGAGAAGACCTCAGAAGTCTTCAAAACCGCCCAGGAGGCCCACGACACGCTGCTCAAATCGCTGCGAGAGAAAGAGGAGGCCTATCTCAAGTTCCGCGAATCGGCACCGCTCCAGTGGCGGGCACCGATCGGGGCCATGGCGGCGGATGGAACCTCCGGGGCGACGAACGTCCATCAGGAGCGTGTCATCGCCGTCGAAGAGCAGCGCCGCCTCAATCTGCTCCGGCGGACGGAGATCAACTCCCGCATCGAAGCCCTGCAGAAGGCGATCGACAGCGGGGAATCAACCTCCACCATGGAAATGCTGATCCGCCGGTTCATCGCCAACGACGGCTCGGGGGCCGAACTCCAGCAGCAACAGCAGGAGATGTCCGCCTTCGAGAACCGGCTGCTCCCCCTCATCCTCGAAGAGGAGAAGCTCCTGCGCGACTTCGGCAAGGATCATCCCGAGGTGAAATCCGTCCGCAAGTCGATCGACACCACCCTCGATTTCTACCGCAAGCACGGCTTGCGGATGCCGGACGACATGACACCCGGCCCCGATGGCAAGCCGCTCATCCGCGAGCGGGCGAACCTCGTGCAGAACTACATGGAGACGCTTCAACAGCAGATCAAGGAACTGACGATCCGCGAGCAGCAATTGAATGTGCTGTTCGAGTTAGAATCGACCAAGGCCAAGGAATACGCCCGCTTCCAGGCGGAAGACCAGGCGATGACGGCGGAACTCAACCGCCTGCGGGCCCTCTGGGGCCAGCTCGTCGACCGCATGAGCCAGTTGACCATCGACAAGGACTCCAGTGGCTACACACTCCGCCAGACCGGCCCGATCAAGGACGAATGGGTCCTCAAGCGGGTCCTCAAGATCGTGGGTGCCGGGATCGTCGCGGGTCTGGGGATCATGGCCGGGCTGATCTTCCTCAAGGAGTTCCTCAGCAACCAGGTGCGGACGGTGCGGGAAGTCCGGCAGTTGCTTCCCGAGGCCTACCTGGGGGCCGTCACATCGTTCGATCCCGAAAAGAACGCGCTGGATCCCGTGCAATCGATGCATCCGTCGCTCCGCTATCTCCGGGCGCCGGCGTCGATCGAGGCGGAGAACTACCGCACCATCCGGACATCGCTCCTGGTCACGGCCGAAGCCAACAACATGCAGGTCATCCAGGTCGGCAGTCCCGAACCGGGCGATGGCAAGACAACACTGGTTTCCAATCTCGCACTGGCGCTGGCCAGTTCGGGCAAGCGGGTGCTCTTGATCGACGCTGATCTCCGGCGGCCCATGGCCACACGCCTCTTCGGCCTGCGGCAGGAGGTGGGACTGGTCGATGTGTTGCGGAGCGAAGTGGCTCTGGAAAACGCCATCGTCGAAACCGTGGTCGATGGCTTGTCGATCCTCCCCTCCGGACGCCCGCCCCAGAATCCGGCGGAACTCCTGGAAGGTGGCCAGTTCCGCCAGCTGATCGCGAGGGCCAGATCGCTGGCCGACATCGTCCTGATCGACGCGCCGCCAATCCTGGCGGTGAGCGATGCCTGCATCATCGGGCAGCATGTCGACGGGTATCTGCTGACGGTCCGGCTGGGCAAGAATCGCCGTCCGATGCTCAGAAGGTCGCGAGACCTCCTGATCGCGCACAACATTCCGATCCTGGGTGTCGTCGCCAACGGTGTCGAAGCCAGCGACCGCGAGGAGATGGGCTACTACGCCGAGTACAGCCGTTCGGCGGACGATCTTTCGCCGAACCCCACCACTTCCGACGCCTTTCCCAAGTCGGGTCGCCAAACGGAGGTGCCGGCTCTCCGTTGAGTCGATCCGAGTTCCCGCCCAATGCGTGAATACGTCAACGGGAGAGATCAAAGGTCGTTCGACACAAATACCTCGAAAGATTCATGCGGGATCGTCACAGAACGAACAGAGGGTGTTTTCCCTCAAAAAACTGCTCTGCGATAACCCGGCAGACGGCTTGATGTCCGATTGTTGAGGCTAAGTTTCGGGGGTGAAGCGAGGATTTCACCCCCATCATAGACGGAAACCATGAACTGGACGGAACTGAGGCAATCGCTGCTGGGGAATGTGCCGAAAGCCACGTTGCCACCGGAACTCAAGCTTCCCGTGCTGCCGATGGCAGTCATCGAATTCAGCCGCAAGGCCGACAACCCGGACGTGGGGGCGATGGAACTGGCCAAGGTGATCGAATCCGATGCCGGTCTGACCTGCGAACTTTTGCGGCACGTCAACTCGGCCGCTGTAGGTCTTCGAACCAAGGTGGCGGGAGCGAAGCAGGCTCTTTCCGTGCTGGGCATTCGCAATGTCAAACTGCTGCTGATCTCCTCGGGTGTCGAGCGGGCCCTCAAGGCGTCGCAGTCCAAGTTGATCAATTTCCAAGTCTTTTCGGCTGGAAATCTGGAAAGGGCCTTGTTCGCCAGGGAACTGGCCCGAAAAACAGGGGCCGATTGCGAACTCGCCTTCGCCGCCTCGATGCTCACCGATTTTCTGCTGCCTGCCTTGGGGAACGAGCTGCTGTACCCCTATCTCGATTTCATCGAGATGGCCGATGCGGCACGCCCCCCTCTCGTGCAGTACGAACGGAAGCGGTTCGGTTGGGATCACGCCCAGGCGATGGGACAGATCATGCAGTCCTGGAACTTTCCCGACGATCTGGTTTGCGCGGTGCTGCTCCATCATGCGGGCCTCGCGCTAATCAAGCATCCGCAAATGAAAGCGACGAGCTGCGCGGTTGTCGCCTGTGCGGCCCTCATTCCCGATCCGCTCAAGCAATCACCCCACGGTCTGAAACAACTCCTGGAACTGGAATCGCTCCTGCCCGGCTTCTCGCTGATCGAGACGGCCAAAACTGTCCAAAAGGCGTTTTCCGAACTGGGGCAAGGGCTGAACAATCCGTTTCCGCTGGCACGCCGCATTGAAAAGCTGATGGCGTCGCCGTGCGAAGCGGGCCTTCCGCAGACCGTATAAGGACGAAATGGCGAACATGGCGAACATCGATTGGAGTGTCATCCGGGAACAGGCCATGGGGCCGTTCCAGCTCTCCGTGCTGCCGTCGACTTTGCAATTGCCCGCCTTGCCGCATGCGGTCGCGGCTTTTCTGGAGAAGTCGCGCGACGAGCAAACAGAGATCCGGGAACTGGCGGCGATCGTCGAGACCGACTCCGGCCTGACCGTCGAACTGCTGAGGTATGCCAACTCGTCCTTCATCGGATTGAAGACGAAAGTCCGCTCCGTCGTGCAGGCGCTCTCGCTACTGGGCTTTCGCCAGAGCAAACTCTTCGTCCTGACCAGCGGCGCGCAGGCCGCCATCCGTTCCCGCAAATCGAAACTGATCCATCAGGCCAGCTTCTGGAACACCAGCTTCCAGCGGGCGCTGTTCGCCCGCGAAGTGGCCAAACTGCTGGGTGCCGATGAAGAAGGGGCCTTCGCCGGGGCCGTGATGCAGGACTTCCTGCTCCCCGTGCTGACGAACGACCTGTTCGACCGCTACGCCCACTTCACCAACGACCGCAAGGCACAGCCGGACGGGTTGGACGAATACGAGCAGCGCGAGTTCGGCTGGGACCACGCCCTGATCGCAGCAGGCCTGGCGGTGAAATGGAAACTCCCTGACGACCTGATCTGCGGCATCCTGCTCCATCACAAGGGACTGCGGATCCTCGCCGACCCCGTGCTGAGGCGGACTTCGGTCTCGGCGGTGGCGATCTCTTCGCTGCTCCCGGATCAGATCCGCCAGCAGTATTCGGGACTGGATCAACTCGTCCTGCTGGAGACGAAATGGCCCGCCTTCAAGCTGGCCGAGATCATCCAGAAGGTCGATGCCGCCCACTTGGCGATGGGCATGGGAGTGCGGAACGACTATCCCCTCTCCCGCATCTGCAAGACGGCCCTGCAGCAATCGGTCGTGCCGGAACTGTCACAGCAGGTGGCCAGCCAGTTGCCTGCGTGAATTCGGTGCCCGATTCATGATACAGGGGAGATCGCCCATGGGCGATCTCCCCTGTATGTCATTGAGGCGGAGTTTCGGATCGGAATAAGTTCCGGCTTAGAACTCGCCCACAGCTTCCGAACCGGCGCGGGTGCCGATGGCCGTGCGGATGCTGCTGTCGATGTTCTCGCTGATGAAGCGGACGGAGCCGTCGCCCATCAGAACATGGCAACCCCCTTCGTGCGTGCTGCCGAAGGAGACTTCCACCTGCCGACTGTCGGCGCCAGTGCGATCCCAGAGATTGATACCAACCCCCATGGATCCAAAGAACTCGGAGGCATCGGTTCTGCTTCCCCCAGCGTCAACGCCGTCGCCAGCGATGATCCAATGGTCGTACCGCTGTCCTGTGGCCGTGGTGTCGTTGGGTTCAATGACGGCGGACAGGTCTTCGATTTGCGGGCGTGTCTCGCCAATCAGTACCGTGTTGGAAAGACCATCGGTGACATCCCGGAAATTGTTGGTGGGAACACGTTCAACACCACCGCCAGTGGGAGTGACCCAGTCCCTCGGGAAGAGCATGCCGTTGCCGTTGAGGAAACGGTTGCCATCATTGAGTTCAGTCCCCGAGGCGCAGGCGATGTACGTGGCGATGAAGCGGTCAATAACAAACCAGCCATCCGTGCTCTGATCCAGGATGTTGGTGGGACCTGGCAGTGAAGGGCAACGAAACGCGGGGATCACAGCACGGCACGCACGGATGTTGCGGTCGGTTTGCGAGGTTCCCGTCGCCGCGTAGGTCGAGGAACCGTTGCCCCACTGGTTGCCGTTGTTGTAGTTGGTGCCCAGAGCACCGGTTTCCAATGTGTTGTAGAGGGGGGCCTGATCGAGCATCGGCAGCAGGAACACGGACCACGCTTCCCCACGGGCATAGGTAGTGCTCGATCCGCTATTGAGT
>PNLE01000057.1 GCA_013822855.1 Planctomyces sp. | reverse complement strand
ATCGGACGTTACAGGTCGAGTGGAATTCGGCGGGTGGAGATTGCTTGAGGCCTGTTCACGACGAACCACTGAAATGACTGAGGGCGATGAACGGGATCCGCTCATCGCCCTCGTGTTATCGACACTCATTCCAAAAGTCCGGCTTCATGCCACGGTGTGTTCGCGACCGTGGCGCTGGAGAGAGGTGAGAGTCACCCTCGCCCGAATGGCCCGTCGCGCGAGCTACTTCCCCGCCGTCGCCAGTTCCTTGGCGGATGGGATGGGGAGCGTTTCAGCAGCGCTGCTGGCAATGACTTCGTCAAAGTCGCCGATCTTGCGGAACTTCTCGTAGCGCTGATCGAGGAGCTGCTGCGGCGACAGCGGCATGAGGGCGCGGAGTTGCCGGACGATCGTTCCCTTGAGGTTGGCCGCCATCGCGCGGTGGTCGCGGTGGGCACCGCCCAAAGGCTCGGCAATCACTTCGTCGACGATGCCGAACTTCAGCAAGTCCTTGCCGGTGAACTTGAGGGCGCGGGCGGCTTTGTCGGCGAATTTCACGTGCTTCCAGAGAATGCCGGCACAACCCTCGGGACTGATGACCGAGTAGTACGCGAACTGAAGAACCGAGACCGTGTTGCCGATCCCAATCCCGAGCGCGCCGCCGGACCCCCCTTCACCGATCACCACGCAGACGATCGGCACGGCGAGCCGCGCCATCTCACGAAGGTTGTAGGCGATGGTGTAGGCCTGGCCGCGCTCTTCGGCACCAATGCCCGGATAAGCGCCGGGCGTGTCGATGAGGCAGACGATCGGCAGGCCGTACTTGGCCGCCATCTGCATTTTGAGCAATGCCTTCCGGTAGCCCTCGGGATGGGCACAACCGTAGTAGCACTCGTTGCGTTCTTTGAGTGTGCGGCCCTTCTGCTGGCCGATGAACATCACCTTGTAGTCGTCGAGTTTGGCGAAGCCGGTGATGATGGCGCGATCGTCGCCGAATGTGCGATCGCCGTGGAGTTCGATGAACTCGTCGCAGATCAACTCCAGATAATCGAGCGTCTGAGGACGCTCGGGATGCCGGGCGACCTTAACGACATCCCAGGCATCCAGGTTTTCGAACACTTCCCGCTTCATGCGGGCCAGTTCCAACCGAACCGTTCTCACCGATTCCAAAATGGCCGGTGTGGGATTCGACTGGGATTCCAATTGCGAAAGCTGTTCTTCCAACTGAAAGATCGGGCGTTCAAACGGAAGCTGAAATTGGGGCGACATAGATCTTCCATGGCAGTTCGGGAACCGCATTTCCTCGTAGCCGACGCACCAGCCCTTGTCTGCCAATTCCCGAAGCGAAAGATGCATGCGGGAAAGTCAAGGAAATTGCTGGCGGCCGACGGGCTTTGAGGTATCCGAGGGGTGGCAGGTTCCATCGAGCCGCACCACCCTGACTTCCGTAAAGGTAATCAACTAGATCACATCCGGCAATTCCGTCATGGTTTCGAGATCTTCGTCGTTAGCCGCTGGACCTCGAAAGCCCGGTGCGACCGGTGGCACCGACCTGGCAGGTGCCGCTGGCCTTCCAGGCGGTGGGCCAACTGGTGGACGCGGCCCGGCGGGCGATGCGGGTTGTGGTGGATAGCCCTGTCCCGGCGGTGGTGCCGATTGTCCTGGAGGCGCGGGTGCGGGTGGTCGGGGAGCACCTGGCGGATAGGCGGGCTGTCCGGGTTGGGGTGGTCTGATGGGAGCAGGATATCCAGGAGGCGCCATGCTGGGCTGAGCCCCAGGAGGCATCATTCCCGGAGGAACCATGCCAGGCGGCAAAGCGCCGGGGGGCATGGCACCGGGAGGAAAATTACCAGGCGGCTGCATTCGCGGCGGGCCGGGCGGTTGCGGCGGCCCGGGAGGCGGTGGTGGAGCGACCGCCGCTGCGGCTTTTTTGGCCTTCACCTGTTTGCGTCGTTCCAACTCGCTAGCATGCTTGGCCGCCAGTTCTGGATTCTCACGCATCATCTGCTGACGAAGAACGTCGGCCCGGCTGTCGACCTGAACCTCGCCGATCGTCTCGATGATCTTGGCTTCTTCGCTCAGTTTTTCATTGTCGAGCGCTTTGGGGACGACATCTTCCTTGAAGATCCGGATTCGACGAAGTTCGGAGTTGACCTCCTGGAAATCCTTGTAGCGGTTCTGGGGCTTCTTGGCCATGAGCCGTTGGATCACACGATCCATCTCGGGGGTCACATTGGGGTTGAGCGAAGAAGCCATGGGGGCTTCGGTCGCGATGTGCTTTTGGAGCAGTTCCTGGGGAGTCGATCCTTGGAACGGCATCTTGCCGGTAACGATTTCAAAAAGGGTGACACCATAGCTGTACATGTCGGTCTGAAAGACGGGGGCCCTTTTCAGAATGGTTTCCGGGGCGATGTACATGCGGGTTCCCTGAATCACTCGCGGCCCTCCCCCACCGAGCAGCTTCGACAGGGCCCCGGGCGGGTGCATGGCGAGTGAGAAGTCGATCAACTTCACTTCGCCCGCGCGATTCATCAGCACATTTTCGGGCTTGAAGTCACGATGGATCCAGCCCTTCTGGTGCAGGTGGGCCAAGGCCTGGCATGTCCCTTCGATGTACTTGCCAATTCTCGCCTGCAAAGCCGCGGGTTCCCCCTTGATCTGCAGCTTCACATTGACCGCCCGGAAGAACTCCATCAGCAGATACGAGTGATCTCGGCCGATGACCAGCTTCTCGTTGCGGATGATATTGGGGTGATCAAGCGTTTTACCGACCGCAGATTCCATACGCAGCGTGGCTTTGGCCGCCGCCTTGTCGGGCACATTGGGCAGCATGAGCTTCATCGCCAGCGATCGACCACCGGCCCCCCCCTCCTGCACTTCCCAAACTTGGGTGGTGCTTCCGGTCGCGATCGGGCTGATCAGGTGATACTCATCGATGATGTTGTTGTTGGCGTCGTCGCTCAAAGGATCGCTCGCAGAATGGAGGTTGGCTCGCCGATTCAAAAGTTGCCAAGCGGAGGCGGTTCATCCGCTCGAACGAGCTGGCGGGAGTATGAACCACGGCTTCAATGGTATCGACGATAACGGCTTTGTCAGCGGGAAAGACTATCCCACCACAATAAATGCCGGCACCGGATCATTTCCAGCTCGATGTTCCCAACCGGTCGTCGAAAAAATGGTTCGCGATGAGCGAGAGGCCCGGCGGCAAATTTGCCGCCGGGCCTCTGCAGGAGTTCATTGCAAAGAAAGCATCCGCTGAACGAAGTCGACACATCATTTGGTGATCACGACGTTGATTCGGCTTCAGAAGCCGACGCCTGGCGCAGGGTTCGTCGGTGTGCGACCGGGAGTGGCGGTTCCTGGAGTGGCGGGGAGGGCACTCGGCTGAATCTGGAAACCGTCTCCGAGTTCATGGGACGACTGATAAACGACCTCGTCCCCGGGGACAAACGGCCCGCTGACAAATAGACGGCCCGTCCCGATGGGAGCCAGGAGCGAGACCGGAATATCGCGTATCACGTTGAGCCGAACGACCTGCACTTTGCGACCACCATCACCTGAGTTGAGAATGGCGGCTGCGGGGACTTCGGAAACGGTCTGCCGAGGAACAATGGAGGGGTAAACCGTCATTCCCGGCTTGAGCTTGCCGTCGCTGTTTTCAAGAACCACCACCACACTGGTGATGGTCTCGAACAGATCCCGGAGATTGTCGAAACGGGTATTGAGGGGCAGGACGGAATCGACCTTTCCCTCCATTTCGGCGGCCTCCACCTTCAATTTGAATGGTTTGCCCACTTCGGCGGCTGTGCGTTCAGCGGGAACCTCAACAACCAACTGAGCCGGATCGAAGACCACCGCGACGGGCTGCCCCGCCCTGACATATTCACCAGGAGCGACAAGGACTCGTTCGACCTCGCCATCGAAGGGGGCACGTACAGAAGTCTGGTCGAATACGAGTTGTGCCAGATCAAGATCGGCCTTGGCAGCTTCCAGCCTGGCATCGGCGATCGACTTGGAGGCCTCGGTGCCATCGGCCCCCTTCTGTTCGAGAGTGGCGGCTTTGAAGAGCGCCTTGGCTTTGTCGAGCATCAGCTTCGCGCGGGTATTCTCCAACCGGAGGATCTCCGACTGCGCGGCGACTTTCGCGCCTGCCTTCTGGCCGATGGCACGAATCACACCATCCGCAGGCGCGACGAGTTCGACTCGGGATTTGGGAACAAGCGAAAAGTTGACTCGATACCGCTGAGGATCGACAAGCTGAAGCACTTCCCGCTTGATCACGATCTGATCACCGGGATTGGCGACGGGTTTGGGCTCGCCCGTGCCGCCGACAGTGGCAGCGGCATCCTGAGCTGTCGCCAACACGGGATTTGCCGACAGTGCCATCGCACAGATCAATGCTGACGAGGCCGAAGACGGGAGACCTCGAAGTTCAAACCTCATGGAAGAGCCTTTCCGAACGGCGGCGTCTGTGGACTAAACTATGGATTAAGCCGATTGATGCGGTCGGGTGATCCTCTCCGCGCCCTCACGCTACGATTGACGAATCCTCAAAGTCAAATCCGCCTCACACGAAGAAGGGTAGATGAAGGATTCTTCGTATTGCGGAGAACGGACAGCAAGCGAATTGCCGAAGCCCGCGAATGCACGCAGTGGAGAAATCGCCCTGTGGAAATTGGTGCAACACCGTTGCCGTGCCCGGAAGGGGCATGGATTCAAGAGAAATGACAAAGGCAATCCGCACGGAACGGGATCGCCTGCTCACGGCACGGCGACGATGCCTCCCTTGGAAACATTCGAAGAGGAGTTCGCGCTGAGGCTTTTGGATGAGAATGAACCGGTTCATCAGACCGAAGGACGTCGCCATGCCCTGTGAAGCTGCGGGACATTATTCTTCGTAGAGTTTGGGTTTGCGACGCTTGGGTTTCGGCTTGCGAATTTCCTCATACTCCGGTGCCGGGGCTGGCATCTTACCCGAAAGCGATTTCATCGCCCTGACGATCGAGTAGCCTCGGATCAGTTCGCTGGTGACCTCCTCGAACAGCAGCGGTAGGGATTCGATGTACCAGGAGGGAGCCTTGGTCACGATGTAGAACCGGCCGCCGGGCCTGAGGGCGCGAAAAGCGGTTTCCACAAAAATGCCCGCGATCCGATAGTTCGAGAAGTAGGGCGGATTGGCGTAGACGACATCGATCGTGTTGGAGTCGAGTGACTCGCCCCGCGCATCCAAGACCGCCTCTATGCGTGTCGCACCGTTTTCTTTTGCAGCCCACTCGGTGCATTCGATGGCGCGTGGATTGGAATCAATCGCCAGAACATCGAGTCCAGGATGACGCAGTGCCGCCGCGACGGCCACTCCCCCGCTGCCGCAACCCATATCGACAACGCGGCCCTGCTCCATCGGCTCGAGCACCGAGATCAGCGTCCTCGCGCCGACATCCAGTTTGCGGTGCGCGAAGACACCAGGCCGGCTTTTCATGCGGATCAGCCGTTCGCCGTCGCGGAACACGAACTCGCAATCATGGTTTTTGAGCTTCTTGGGAGCTTCCGGCTTCACGGCCAGATATGTCACCCCTTTGCGAACGGGTCGGCGGGTGATCTTCGGGAAGAGCCTGCCCAACTCATCATGCAACCACTGATCCTCCCGCATATCGGTGGTGGCGATCAGCGTCCCCCCTTCCGCCAGTCGCGACATTGCCTGTTGCAGCAGATCACGGGTGAGTTCAGCCTCTCCGGTTTTGGGCAGCACGAGACAAATCGTCTGATACTCGGCTTCCGGGAAATCGGCCGAGCAGATCAATTCGAGGTTCTCGGGAACGCCCTGGGGCGCGAGCGACGCCTGATCGCGCTGATAAATGTCGAGGAACCAGCAGGTCAGCTGAATCTCGGGTCGTGCCGCCGCCAGTGTGAAAGCAAACTGGGCGCGGCCCGCACTGTTGCAAAGAACTTTCGGCCCGTTCACATCGGCCGAAGCGTCGATCATGAGTTGTTCGGCGGGACGTGTTTTGGGAATGTATTGCGGGGGAAGTTCCCCTCTGCGAAGGCGACGAGGTGCATTCATAAAGAGCCGGCTTTCCAAGCTTTCCGGTGGCGTCTGGCCACGCAATTTCTGTTCGAGTATGGCCGTTCGGCTTCCGGAGTGCCACCGGGTGCTGTCGATGGGCCAATCCCCGCGGAAACCTGAGGTGAGCATTCGCGGGATCGTATCAGGGAGATTTCTCTCTCAAACTTTTTCACGCTGTCGCGATATAGCATTTGAGATAGTCGGATTCCGGGCACTGGGGCGACTGCGGATGATCCGGCGACGGCCCGCGCGCTTCGAGGATCCGGAGATCACGCCCGGACTGCCAGGCGGCATCACGAAGGGTCTCGCGAAACATCTCGTGAGTCACCAACCCACTGCAACTGCACGTGATCAACGTGCCACCGGGGGAAAGAACATCCAGCGCCATGCGGTTGAGCGAGTGATAACCCTTCAACCCCGAATCCAGCGTCGCACGATTCTTCACCAGTTTGGGGGGGTCGAGGACAATCGTCTCGAATCGTGCTGACTCTTCGCGGAACTGCGTGAGGGCTTCGAAAGCGTCTCCGTGCCGCACCTCGTATTGATCAGCGAAACCATTCCGTTCGACATTTTGGCTCGCGTTTTCCACTGCCAGCTTTGAAGTATCGATGCCAATGACCGAAGTGACACTCCCCTGCTTCAAGGCGTTCATTCCGAAGCCCGCCGAGTAGCAGCAAAGATCGAGCATGCGGCCGAAGGAGAAGTCGGCGGCCCTGCGGCGGTTCTCTCGTTGATCGAGAAAAAAGCCGGTCTTCTGGCCATCCACGAGGTTCACATGGTAGACCAACCCATGCTCGACGATGGGAATGACATCAGGCGGGGCCTCACCGGCCAACAACCCGTCGATCTGGGGTAAGCCTTCCGCTTGACGAATCCCCTTCTCCGTCCTCAGCCAACACCCCTTCGCCCCTGTCTGCGCGATGACTTCCGAGATCAACAAATCGAGTCGAGGATGCAAGGCTTGCGAGCCGAGCTGCGCGAGGAGCCAATCGCCGTAACGATCGACCGTCAGCCCCGAAAGGAGATCCGCCTCGCTGGAAATCAACCGGGAGGCGTTGTCACCCGTGTTTGGTGGAAGAAAACGCTGTCGACTCTGACAGGCGAAACGTACCCGTTCCCGCCAGAAATCCTCGGTGAGCGGACGATCCTCATCCCAGGAGTAGATGCGAACTCGAATGCGGCTGGAGCTGTTGAACAGCCCATAGCCCATGAACCTGCCATTCAGGCCCACCACTGTCACTTCGTCGCCAACCTGCGGCGTGCCATCGATGCGGTCGATCGCCGAATCAAACAACCAGGGATGACGGGCGCCGCCCCGTGCGAAAAGTTTACCTGCGACAACCCTCGTCAAATGCCCCGCCCTTCACCGCCACCGGTCACACAAAAATTGAACTTCGCCGACAAAGCATGAGGCTTGCCGATGAACATGAATGTGTCGGCCTATTGAGATGCCGCCAAATTCAGAATGCTGGAAATTGCGAGCCTCCGCTGGAACGGCGGGTTACTCAGCCATTTTGGCCCGCAGCAAGGCCTGATGCTGATCGACCTCTTCCACGTAAGCCAGCAGGCGATCTCGCTCGTTGGTGAGATGCCTGACCCGCAGAAGCGACTTCACACGAGTGGTGAGTTCCAGACGATTGACGGGTTTGGTGAGGAAGTCGTCAGCTCCGGCGGCGATCGCCTTTTCAATGTCGCCCATTTCATTGAGGGCGGTCACCATGAGCACCGGGAGGAACTTCGTCTCGGGATCGCTGCGAAGCCGAGCACAAACCTCGAATCCACTGAGTTTGGGCATCATGATGTCGAGCAGAATGAGATCGGGTTCCCATTCCCTGACTTTTTCGAGCGTTTGCTGCCCGTCATATGCCATGGCGATTTCGTAGTTTTCCGAGGCGAGATATGCATCGAGCAACTCGCAATTCTGCAAGTTGTCATCGGCGATCAGAATGCGGGAAACAGTGGTCATTGCTTCAGCCTGCTTTGCGAAGCCCAGCGGGGATTTGTCGTCCGTCTCCCCAAAGGGTCGAACCATGAAACACCCTGGAGAACTTTCAATGGGTACCAGTACGCTGTGGCCAGTGGACTTCAAAGGCTGATTATTGGCGGTGCCGCCTCCGACGAATTGGCCATGTCGTTAGAATAGCCAGTTCGCCACCATTCCGAAATGCTTTCAACCCCATGGATTGGCGATCGAAACCGTGGATTCAGGGATGTTGTTCTGCGACGTCACTTTGGAGAGTGGCGGAGCATTGGGCCTAATCGGTCGAAGATTCTTCGGGACTTGCCGCCGATCCGAGGAGAACCGCCCCTCCCCCAACCATCGCCACCGCGATCAGCCACCACAGGTTTCGATTGACGGACCACATGGTGGGCATCCAGTGGAGCGATGCCACGGATTCCAACGCGTTGAGGGCCACCAAGGCCATTCCACCCATCAGCAGGAACCAACTGAGTCGGCCCCATTTACGGCTGTGATCCTCGTCCGCCGAAGGCACCGGCATCGATTGTTCAAATTCGGTTTCGGTCGAGTGAGGCAATCGATCCATGATCAATCTCTTCCCTTAATTCCTCTTGATCGGGCATTCCCATGGTCTGATACGGAGTCTGACAATCGGATTTTTTCACCTCCGCCCTGCCGCCAACCTGAGTCATGATTGATTGCTGGACACAGTCATTCAGCATCGACTCCCCGCTGACTGTAGAACTCGCATTCCGGGAGTGCTAGCTTAATTGACAAGTGGTTCTTCCACGCCCAGGGAAATTCCTTTCACGATCGGTTCCCGATACTCCCTCGCTTTGTTTGAATTTTCATCGAGAATTCCGCAAAGCCGGATTTTCTGCCACCAGCGGATTTGTCGATGCCCGCGAAACTCAACAGTGAATCGTTTCTCGCGACAATCCGTCGGAGCGGCCTCGTCGAAGACGAATGGCTCGATCGACTCGTCGAGGAATACCTGCAGAGCGCGGCAGGCGAACCGGATTCCACGGGCCTGGCCCAGCATCTGGTCACCAAACAAGCCGTTACCGCCTGGCAGGGCGAGAAGCTGTTGCAAGGAAAGCACAAGGGCTTCTTCCTCGGCAAGTATCGGCTGCTATCGCTGCTTGGACGTGGCGGGATGAGTTCGGTCTATCTTGCCGAACATATCGTGATGCGCCGCCGCTGCGCCATCAAAGTGTTGCCGCAAAAACGAGTGAGCGACACTTCCTACCTGGGCCGCTTCCATCGGGAGGCCCAGGCGGTGGCTTCACTGGATCATCCCAACATCGTGCGGGCGTACGACGTCGATCATCAGACGGATCGCGACACAGACATCCATTTCCTCGTTATGGAGTTCGTTGACGGCCAGAGTTTGCAGGAACTGGTGCAGCGAAGTGGGCAACGCCCCTTCATCGAAGCAGCAGATCACATCCGCCAAGCCGCGTTGGGATTGGCGCACGCCCACGGTGCTGGCCTGGTCCATCGCGACATCAAGCCGGGCAATCTGCTGGTGGATCACGCGGGAACGGTCAAGGTTCTCGATCTGGGACTGGCCCGTTTCTTCAGCGATTCCGGCGACGACGCGCTCACAATCCAGCACGACGAGAAAGTTCTGGGAACCGCGGACTACCTGGCCCCCGAGCAAGCACTCGACAGCCATTCGGTCGATGCCCGCGCCGATCTTTACAGCCTGGGTTGCACGCTTTATTTCCTCCTCACGGGCCAGCCCCCGTTCACGGAAGGAACGCTGGCCCAGCGACTGATGGCTCATCAGACCAAAGAGCCGCCGACCCTTGAAAGCAAGCGGCCCGATGTTCCCACCGATCTCTCTGCGATCGTCCGAAAGCTAATGGCCAAGTCTCCCAACGACCGCCCGCCGACGGCACAGGCGGCTGCCGATCTCCTCCTCGATTGGCTACAGACCCATGCCGATGTTGAATGGTTGCAAAGGCATCGCCTGGCCCCCATGGGCAATCGATCTTCAGCAGCCGCGATCCCTCAGTTGGACTCATCGGCGCTTCCGATGATCCCCCCCACCCCGCTTTTCTCCACCGACGGAATTGCCGAGGAGGGGGTCGGAGCGGACTTGCCGGCTCTTTCAACCAATGGAGACGAACTTTCCGCGTTTCTGACAGCCTTGGGAGATCAACCTAGCCCACAGTCCAGCACGGTTTTGGGAGGACGGGGTACGAATTCATCGAAGAAAAAACTCCCGACTCCGCCTCCTCCACCGGTTTCGACTGGCCCCGACTTCAATTTTCTTGATTCAGCCAATCCTCAATCGCCGACCTCTTCTTCGGTCAGCGATCCCACAGCCGGGGCTGCACGTCCGACAGCCAAGCACCCCTCTCCAAAAGCGGGCCCCATCGCAGCGAATTCGGAGGCTACGCGAAAGCCAAATTCCGAGGTGATTTCCAAGCCAGTTCCGAGAGGTTCCTCTTCACCAGCATCAACCACCTCGGAGCTAGTACAGCCCCGGGCACCCCTCCCGACCAAGCCCGATGGAACTGCTCCGACCGAAAGCGGAGCGAATCCACCCAACACTGGGCCCCTTCCCGTCTCAAACCTCGCCGAAGTGATTGCCGTCGAAGCCACTCCTGTGATCCAGGAGCCGGTTGTGGCCCCGGTTCGTCGAACAGCCAAAGTCATTCGCGCGGCGACACCAGCCGCACCGACTTCGGTACCAATTCAACCGCCCCTCGCGGAAGCAGCCTTCCCGGTTGTCGATCAATCGATCATCTCAGCCATGCCTGCCTTTGCGCAAGAAGCCATGCCCGTGGAGACTACAGCGGAAGCCACAGTGGTCTCCACAGAGACGGCTTGGATCGCAGAACCTGTGTCTTCCAACCGGAAGACCAGCCGCGACCGCTTGTCATCACGTCAACTAACGAAGCTGACTGCCAACCTTAAATTGGGCCTGATTGCCGGTGGAGTCGCCGGATTGCTGTTGATCGCGGCGACGGGGTACTATTTCCTTGGTGGAGGTTCAACAAAGGCGAAGCCAGTCGATTTCAGTCGCCCGGATGCCACCTGGATTGAACGCCGCGCGGCAACCGTCGGCCCGAAGGGTGACTTCCAGCGGATCTCCGATGCATTGGCCAAAGTCAGGGCGAACTTCCGGCCCAATGGCGACAAGGATCGATTCACAATCGATGTTGCGGCTGGCACCTACGCCGAAAGATTGGTGCTCGATTCCCGGGGCGGCGGCAAGAAATGGCCTGAGAATATCACGGTTCAAGGGGCCGAAGGGGCCGAGGTTGTAATCAAGGGGAACGCCGAGCCGGCAGATCCCGTGGTCAAGATTCGCGATGTCCAAGGGTTCAAACTTTCCCATGTGACAATCGACGCAGCCGAGCATGAAACGGCGGTTGATGTGGGAGAATATCTTTACGGGACATCCCTCGATGGCGTGAAGATCACCGGTTTCACCAAACATGGTCTCGTGGGAAAGGACGTTTCAGGCCTGCTCGACAAAGAGTTCGTCATCACCAACACTCGCTTTGAAACGAGCAGCGAAGCCGCCGTTGCCATCCGTTTGGAAGCTGCCGAAACGTTGGCCGATGTGACCATTCAGAAATCACTCTTCATCGGCCCGCTGGCGAGCGGAATTCAGATCGAGACCGAGTCGTATGCTTCCAAGATCCAGATCCGCGAGAACCGGTTCTTTGAATGCGAATCCGCAATTCAATTCCAAGGTGCCGCCTCGTGGGTGAGCGTGGTGTTGAGCAACAACACGATCGTGGCGGGGAATTCGGGGATCCTCTTTGCCCGCCAGCCGGGAGGCGAGACGACCGGATTGATCATCCGCCGCAACCTTTTCGCCGGTTTAAAGGGGCCCGAACTTCGTGTCATCTCTGGTTTTGGCTCTGAGGGTTGGAAAAGCGCCACCGGGGGCATGACTCAAGGCAATGTGACGGATCGCAGCTCGATTGGAACAAGCCCGGGTGCGATTGATTTAGCAACTGCTGGCGGGAACCGATTGAGTGAGAAAATCGTCTTCAAGTCGTTGGAGCCGGGAAGCGATGATTTTCTGACTCCGAAGTCCCCCAGCCTTCCCAAACCAACCGACAAGGCTTTAGATCGCGAGTTGGGACACGTCGGCGCGATTGTTCCATAACTCTCTCTACTGCAATATTTTGTGACTTCCTATGCACGACGGTCATGGCTGTCGTCCATCTTTCAGTGAACAGCCCTCAAAAGCCAACCTTGTCGCACAAGGCCATCAGCTGTAACCAGTTACAACAGGCGATGTCCGCGATTGTAAGGCGTTTTTCGGGAGCCAATCGCGATGCCACGCGTAACGTCCAACGCTGTCACCACTTAAAGTGTACACTTGCGACGTGTCCCCTGCTGCTTGACGATAGAGTTGGTGTCGCGGGGATTGTCTCCGGCGATTTCAGTCACAGGGTAGGCATGAGGCCTCGGGGGCGCTCATCGACGAGCGACAGAAACCAAGGGCGGGAAACTCGCCCGGAAGTCCACTGTCTATGCGATTCTCAGTTCACAACAACAATCGCCGGTTGGAATCCTCGCAGGGGCGTCATCGTTCTTCGAGGAATCTCAATGTCCGTCAAGAAGGACGAGCCGTTGTTCGACCGGTCGCCGCCCATCGCAGCCGATCACTGGGAAGGATGGATCGGGCAGGACAGTTTTCCGCTCCGGAGACTTGGCATGAACCGGTCGAGCAGGACAACTACCGTTGTGTGATCGAACCCGCTGGTGCCTCTTATCGGCATGTGGTGACGGAAGCGGAAATCCGTGAACGGATTTCCTTGTTGCCGACAGCTTTCGTGAGCAATCTCCAGGTCGTGCAGCTGAGCCGGATGACGAGAAAGCGGGGCATCTTCCCCCTCTACGGCATGCAATGGGGGCCGAACGTCTACCTCTATCCTCTTGAGGAAAGTCTCGTCGAACGGTACGCCCGGGAACCCAAGCCTCAGTTGCGGATCGATTCCGAGATGTACGGCGCTGTCTGGGAAGAGACTGGCGGGATCTGGCAATTGACCTGGACCGAGGCCACTATCAAGGATTTCTACCTCAACAACGTGCTGATCCATGAGATCGGCCACCTCAACGATCATCGCAACCGGTCGTATGTCGACCGCGAGCGTTACGCCAACTGGTTCGCCATTGAGCACGGCTACCGGGCTTCACGTGGTCGGCGTTAATAGATAATGGCGCATGCGTCCCGCATACATCTGGCCGATAGCCTTGGACTTCTCCCGACCGCTAATTCAAATCACTGACTCTTCGACAGACTTTTGCCTTTGGCGGCATTACCTCTTTTTAGCCTTCTTGCCGCCAATGGGTGCGCCTTGCGTGCTCAGAAAAGCGGCCCCCATCGCCCGGGCATCCTGTCGATAGACAGCCTGCAACGCGGCGACGGGTGTGTCGCCACCTTGGATCCGTTTGACGAAGTTCCCGAAGTTCGAGGTACCCCCATTCCGCATCAGGAATTCGACGATCACATAGCCTGCGGGGCCCACGTCGGCTGGCGAGAAAGTGCCATCGGCGAAGACATCCTGCGGTTGCTGGATGCTGTATTGCATCGCTTCGGCGGCACGGGGTTTGAGAGAGGTGATGTACGGGTTGCCTTTGCCGATTGGCCCCGATGCGGCCAGTGACAAACCGGTTCCTCGGATCAGCCAATCGGGAAGGTCACCGCCCCCTTTGAGCAGTGCCGCTGCGGCCAGTTGTTCCGCCAGATTGAGAGCGGCCCCCGGCGACTTCTCGGTGGGATCATCGCCCACGTCGTACACCGCCACCAAGGCCGTCTCCAATGTGGGCGAGACATCGGCATGGCCAATGATCTCTTTGGGAACTTCGCGGCGGTTAATCGTCTGATTGAACTCTTCGTAGCCGAACCGATCCTTGAATACGAAGACCGCCAGTTTCCCCTTCCAGACAGGGGATTCCTTAAAACCAAACGTGGTTTTGAGAGTCTTGGTGAACTCCGCGCCAGCCTCGCCGAGTTCCTTCAAGCGAGCCTCTCCCACATCGCCGATGAGCACAAACTCTTCTGTTTCCACAATGCTGGGCTCGGTCGAACTGAGCGCAAGTTCCCACTTTTCCCTTGTGTCCTTACGACGACGTTCCAGCAACTGCTCCGGACTCATCTTCGCCAACTCGCGGGCGCGGATCTCCTCGGGTGTCGGCACCAGTTGCAGGAGCGGACGCTTGGCATCCGGCCCATCGAACTTCGCCCCTTCGGTGATCCATGTCCGCAGGTCGGCATGCCACTTCCGCGTGATACGCCCCTGCCCTGCTGGCATTACGGGCGCTTCGTCGGCATTGACGAGTCGCCACAACCGGCTTCCCTCCAAATTGCCAGCGACGATGACTCGCCCGCTTTCTCCACCCTGCATCATCCTCTCGAATGTAGCGACACTGAAACCGCCCCGCGGGTTGTTCCCCAGATGGCACTGACCGCAAGTCGTCACCAGCGTGGGGGCGACATCATTGATGAACGAGACCTTCTCGCCGCCGGTCGGTTTGGCGATTTCAACAGGCACCATGGGCGGCTTGGGTTTGCCATCCGCCATGGCGGCGAGAGATCCTAAGGAGGCCGTCTTGTCCATGGAGTCGAACTTCGCCCCTTCCGCAACCCACTTGGCGATCGTCTGAATTTCGGCGGGCTTCAACGCCTCGTCATCCTTCGGCATCCGGAATCGATTCTCGGTCGTGGTCAGTCGAGCCACAAGAGGGCTTCTTGCCGGGATACCGGGGACAACGAGCACGCCATTCGTGCCGCCCCGTTCCATTCCCGCAAACGTGTCCATCCGCAGACCACCACGGGGGTTGTCTTCGCCATGACAGGAAACACACTTGGCTTCCAAGATTGGGGCGACTTCCTTTGAGAAACTCGTGGGGATCTTCGCCGCCACGATGGCCTGCTGCTTGGCGAGAATTGCTTTCTGCGATTCCAGTTGCTTACGCAATCCCTTGACCAGTGTTTCGGTTTCGGCAACGCCACCCTCTTTGACGAGGGCGTTCACCTTCTCTTCGATGGAAACGACAGCTGCATTCGCCTCATCGAGCTTCTTTTTTGAAACCAACGCCGGAACCTTGCCCAGCTCCGTCTTCAAATCACTCAATTGCTCGCGCTGTTCGGGTGTGATGGCTGCCAGCAATGTCGTGGAGAGACCAACGGCGAAAATTACCGCCAAGCCACCAACGAGCCTTAGGTAGAGCGGTGCGTGGCCAACATGGCCAACGGATGATGTGTTCGCGGGAGTAGTCTTCGGAACATCGACGCTCATAAAACCCATCCTCATCCGCGAATTCCGAGCTGCCACCCGTCAAACGTTGGCTCTGATGTTCTCGCGGCCAAACTTTTGTCGGATCGACAGCCGGTCTCGGTCTAATTCTCATCACTGCATTTTGGTACTGTACTCTGCCCGTGTTCGGCAGAGCAATTCTTTCTTCCGCCACAAAGCGTCCGATCACCACCGCCTTACCCGACCTTTTTGCCAACTGTTCGCCGCGAAGTCTCGGGGCGACACGATTTTCCCGGAATGCCGACATCATGTCCCCTGAGCTTCCCCCCGCCTCTTGCTCTTCCACTTTCACAGAGGCCGATGTCGTCCCCTCCCAGCGGCCGCCGGATACCCCTTTGGAGCTCCAGCAGGCAGCGCTCGTCAACTGGTTCCGCTCGTATCCTTCAGCCATTGTCGCCTTCTCAGGAGGCGTCGACAGCGCGCTCGTCGCCTGGGCTGCGTTTCAGGCCCTGGGTATTTCCGCGGTGGCGGTCACGGCCCACAGTGGAAGCGTTTCCCGAATCGATCGCGAGATCGCCGAGCGGGTGGCGCGGGAAATCGGGATCCGGCATGTTGTCCTCTCGACCAACGAACTCGAAGTCGCCGATTACCGGGCCAACTCCCCCCGGCGATGTTTCCACTGCAAATCGACGCTTTACAGCACGATTCGGGCAACGTTTGCGGAGGCTGATTTCCCCTTGTGCGTGAATGGCACCAATGCCGACGATCTGGGTGATTACCGCCCGGGCCGTGAAGCGGCGAACCAAGAGCGTGTTCGCAGTCCCTTGGCCGAACTGGGAATCACCAAAAAAGAGGTGCGCCAACTCGCTGAGAAAGCGGGACTTACGGTACACGATCGACCGGCCAGCCCGTGTCTCGCCAGTCGGGTCGCTTACGGAGTGGAAGTGACCCCCGAACGACTATCGCGCATCGAGGCAGCGGAGCACTACCTCCGTTCCATAGGTCTGCGAGAGTTCCGTGTCCGCATCGAGGCCCAGGATCTGGCGCGGATCGAGGTTCCTGTCGAGTGCCTGACTCAGCTCGCCACGTCTCCGAATCGTGAGGAATGTGTGCGGCTGTTCAAGGAACTCGGGTTCCGCCAGATCTGCCTCGACTTGGCGGGGTTCCGCTCGGGAAACCTGAACGAATTCATCCCACTGCAAACCGGCAAAACAACCTCAAATCATGGCTGATTGGCGGAGGTGAATTTGGATCGGGATTCGTCCCAAATCTCGATTCAGATTTCCACCGGCAATTCAATTTCCGGAGCAAACGTCTGCCACCAACGCTCCGCCTGTTCGCTGTTCCATTTGCCGGCGACCGTGCAACGGCTCAACGCCAGTTCGAATTCTCGAGAACTGCCGAACCGGTGCTCCTGATTCTTCGCCAGGCAGCGCAGCACGATCGCTTCGACATCAGCCGGAATATCGGCGCGCAGATCACGTAACGGAACCACCCGATCGCGGGCATGTTTGATCATCACTTGAACGGGAGTTTTCCCTTCGAACGGAGGGCGGCCCGTGAGTAGGAAATAGGCCGTGGCACCCAGCGCGTAGATGTCGCTCCGCGCATCGGGAATGCTCTCGTAAGTGGCCTGTTCCGGCGACATGAACAGCGGCGATCCGGCGACCGTCGTCTGTCGGCTGCTGTCGGTGTGGCCGCGCACCCTCGACCCGCGTGAATCGAGCACCAAGCCGAAATCGAGCAACTTGGCCACATCGAATTCCCCGCCCCGTTTCGCCGCGAAGATGTTCGCGGGCTTCAGGTCGCGATGGATCATTCCCATCTGATGGGCCTCGTGCAGTGCCCGGCAGGTCTGAATCAGGAAGTGAACTGTCCGCTCGGGGGACAGCGGCCCGAATCTCGCGACCAGTTCTCCCAGATTCATCCCCGGCAGGTATTCCATCACGTAGTAGAACGTCCCGTCCTCGGTGTGGCCGTAATCGTAGATCTCGACGGTGTTCCAGTGGGAAAGTTGCGCCATGCTGCGCACCTCCTGCTCGAACCGCATGAGCGCCACGGGATCGGTGCCGTATTGCGGATGAATCAGCTTGATCGCGCAGGGCCGTGTGAGCAGCCGGTGTTCCGCGAGGAAGACCTGCCCCATGCCGCCGGCACCAAGCCGCCGGGCCAATCGATATTGCCCCAGTTGCCTCGCCCGGCTCACTTCCTGCCTCAGGGCGGAGATCGTGAAGGTTCCCCAGATCGACGCGAAGAGCGCGACCGACATCGTGGCCGCCAGCTCGAATGAACTCTGGAGCGTGAGGACGCTCTGCGTCCAAGGAACCGCGTACCGCACATAAGCGACGATCGCCACTGGCGCGATTCCCAGCGGCGATAGTAGCGCCATCGCACGTCGCCAGCCATTGGGAATGAACATCGCATAGGACATCATCATGATGATGAGTCCCAGCGTTCCATGCCTTAGCAGTTCACCCAGCATCGTGGCGTCCTGCCGTCCCCCTGCTTCGAGCATGAGCAGCGTCTGCGTCAGCACGATCTGCACAGTCGGCGGGATGAACAGCAGCAGTTCCAGGAACCTCAGCCGATCCATCGGCAGCGCCCGGTTTTTCACCAGAATGAATAAACAGATGACCGAATTGAGCAGCACGATCGCCCGCAGATACGGATAGGGCGAGCTTTGCACCACCAGCGACCGGAGGAAGTAGGCTACCAGCGCTACGCAAACCAGAACCGCCGCTGCGATCAATCGCTGCTGGATCAAAGTGCCGCTACGGCCCCGCTGGCGACTGGAATCGGCGTTGAGACGACCGGGTGGAAGATCCCGCACACGATCGGAACGGCCTTTAGTCCCTACGCGGCGAGTTAATCGAGTCGTCCCACTCCCCGGAATACTCGACACAGTCGATGATTCGGCAGCGTGGTTGTCGGAAGCCGCGTCCGAATGGATGGCGGGTGTTTCCTCCAAACCTGCGGCTAATAGTTCGTCGAGAGATTGCCCGTCGGTGCCGAAGGCGGCATGCCCCACCAGTGTGGGTTCCAAGGCCGCCTCGTCGCCGACCAGCGAATCGTCGTCGTCGAAGATCAGCTGGTCCGCCGCCCGCATTACGGTTCACTCCCCCATGTCTTTGATCGGGCTGCGACGGCGATTGCCATCTGGCCCCAGACCAATCAAGACATACGAGGGAAATAAAGCTCAGGGATCGATACGTGCCTTAAGCGACTGGGCGGGCGTTGGCGAATCGAGGTGTCTGCCTTGCCGACATTGCGGGTTGTAGCGAATTCATCGGATCGTTCCCTCCCGTTAACATCTTCAGGCGATGGGGCGGGAGAGGAAATTTCCGACTTGGCGCTCCTTACAATGCGATGCCGGGAACCGGGTAATTCTTGCAGAACTCGCGGATCTCCAGACGAATCGTTTCCAACCGTGCGGCATCTTCGGGAGCTTTGAAGATTTCGAGAATCCAGTTCCCGACCTGCTGCATCTCGGCTTCCTTCATGCCACGGGTGGTGAGTGCCGGAGTTCCCAAACGAATTCCGCTCGGGTCGAGCGGCTTGCGGGTGTCGTAGGGAATCATGTTCTTGTTCGCCGTCACGCCCGCGACATCCAACGCGTGTTCGGCGATCTTGCCTGTCAGCCCCACCGAGGTGACATCGCACAGCATGAGATGGTTGTCCGTCCCCCCTGAAGCCAGCCTCACGCCGCCCGATTTGAGGGTCTCCGCCAGCGTGCGAGCGTTCTTGATCACCTGCTCAATGTACTGCTTGAAAGCTGGCTGGGCCGCTTCGCGGAAACAGACAGCCTTACCGGCGACGACGTGCTCCAATGGCCCGCCCTGAAGACCGGGGAAGACCGTTTTGTCGATCGTCTTGCCGTGGGCCTCCTTGCACAGAATAAAGCCCGAACGGGGACCGCGGAGCGTCTTGTGCGATGTGGAGGTGACAAAGTCGGCATGGGGCACCGGGCTGTTGTGCAAACCGGCGGCAACCAGACCCGAATAATGAGCCATATCGACCATGAACAACGCACCGATCGACTTCGCGATCTCCGCAAACTTACCGTGATCGATTTCTCGCGGATAAGCGCTGGCACCCGCGATGATCAGCTTGGGACGATGCTCTTTCGCCAGCCGGGCCACTTGGTCGAAATCAATTAGATGATCCGATTCCCGCACGCCGTAATGGACGGCGTTGTAAAGGATCCCCGAAAAGTTGAGGCCCATGCCGTGCGTCAAATGGCCGCCGTGCGACAGATCCATGGCGAGGAACGTGTCGCCGGGCTTCAGGAAGCCCATGAAGACGGCCATATTGGCCTGCGATCCCGCGTGGGGCTGGACGTTGGCGTATTCGGCACCGAACAGCGTGCAGGCCCTTGTGCGGGCCATTGACTCGATCGTGTCCACATGCTCACAACCACCGTAGTAGCGGCGGCCTGGATAACCTTCGGCATACTTGTTGGTCAGCACGGAGCCGACCGCTTCCAGCACGGCCTGGCTCGTGTAATTCTCCGACGCGATGAGTTCCAGACCATCGTGCTGGCGAACCTCCTCCAGCCGGATCGCCGCCGCAATATCCGGATCGGCCATGGTCAGCACGGGCTGTCGGTCAGTCATCGAATTCTCTCCTGGAGCGATCTTGAGAATGGAAGCACCCTCCCCAATACCAGTGGTGGAGCACCGGCTTCAATCGTCCGACAATGGACTCGATCCGGCAGGCGAAGGTGCCACGAAAAATCATTCAATAAGGCGTGAAGTGAAGGATACCCCGTCCCACTTTCGGCTGCCACCGCACGCTTTTCCTATCGACTTGGCAGTACTTCGGTATTCCCAACTCTCCGCTGTTCTCGTGGTGGGATGGTTCTCGCCAAGAGGTGGTCAAGGTATCGTAGAACGAAATGAAGAGCCGTCATCTGCTCAGGAATCACAAATTGCAAACGGCAGATACGACCACCCGGCCCTCCCCCGACGCTGCGGCTCCCCTGATCAGTTCCGCCCCCCTTCAAGGCGAGAGGGTCGCCTTCACAGGGACGCTCGCCTCGATGACGCACCGCGAAGCGGCTGGGTATGTCGAACAGCAGGGAGGCGTCTTCACGGCACAGGTTTCACAGCAAACCACCCTGTTGGTGGTGGGTGACGAGGGCTGGCCCTTGGAAGAGGATGGCCAACCTTCGGTCAAGCTCGAAGCCATGCGCGATCTGCTCGAGCGGGGATTCTCCGCTCGAATCCTCAGTGAAGCCGAATGGCTGCGCTTAATCGGCCTCGAGCAGAGCCCGCATGGCGATCGCCGGGTCTTCACGCCCGCGATGCTCAGTCAACTCATGAAGATCCCGGTCTCCCGTATCCGACATTGGGAACGCTTGGGACTGATCCGACCCGTCCGACGCGTCTGTCGGCTCCCCTACTTTGATTTTCAGGAAGTGACGGGTGTCCGCCGATTGGCAGATCTGATTGCTTCCGGAATCCCGCCCAAGAAAATCGGTGCCAGCCTGCAAAAACTTCGCACGCTGCTCCCTACCATCGACCGACCTCTGGCCCAGTTGGAGATCCTCGCCCAGGATCGACAACTCTTCGTGCGCGACAGTGCCAGCCTGTTCGATCCGCAAACCGGCCAGCGTGTCTTCGACTTCGCAGAACCTGCCCCCGCGGCCGCTGGTGGATCTGGGCCGGCCACCGATGACCATCATGACCATGAAACTGGCGAAGATCAGGCCACCATCCCCTTCCCCACCGCCGACCAGCGACTCCACGCCGCCACGGCGCAGACCGAACATTGGGGATCCCACGAGTGGGTCAACAAGGGATCCTCGCTGCTGGATTCCGGTGAGACCGTGGCCGCCATACAAGCCTTCCGCCGGGCGCTGCTGTTCAGCCCGCAGGATGCCTCCATCCAGTTCCATCTCGCCGATGCCCTTTACCGGCAAGGCAACTCCGCCGGAGCGGTGGAGCGCTATTATGCCGCTGTCGAATGTGACGCCGAATACATCGAAGCCTGGACCCAGCTAGGTTGCGTTTTGGCCCAGATGGGAGAAACCGATGCCGCTGGTGAAGCTTTTGAAGCCGCTCTGCATCTTCACCCGGACTATCCCGATGCCCACCTTCATCTGGCGGAACTTTTCGAACAGATCGGCCAGCCCATCAAGGCCCGGCCCCATTGGCTGCGATACCTCGATTTCGACCATCGCGGCCCCTGGGCCGAGTTGGCACGCGAATGCCTTGAACGATCCACCGGTGGGCTGGCGAATCGCGACACGCCTCTCGCCTGACGGTTCGACGGCCACGCTCCACCACTGCAAAAGTCAAAACCAGGCAGACTGGGCAAGGGAAGTGAACCAGCAGGTTTGTTTTCACAACGCACTTCATATGCTACGAGATCTTGGCATGAACTCCATTTTGTCGAGTTGTGATTGTGGAGAATTCTGGTGTGGGATAAAGTCGCATTGATCTAGAAGCGAAGATCGCTCCTGATAGGTAGGCAGGTCATCGACGGGATGTCGATGCTGAGAGAACAGGGAGGTTCCCAACATGCGCGCGAGCTCCCAGGGTTCCATCACCACCCTGTTGCTGCTGATCCCTATTCTCGCCGTTCCGTTGATTGCCATTTTCGGCGTTCCGGAAATCTCCACCGATCAAAGCCAGCCCCGACTTGAGGACGAATTCCCTGAATTGGCAGGGGTCTCATCCGCTGGCCTCGATGCCGAAGAATTCGACCCCACCCGGCCCCAGGGCAGCCGCGCGCTGGACGCACTACCCAGCAATTTGGAACCACAGACCGGAAAGCCCAGACCGGGCAACTCCTTGGCCGGAGGTGCAAGTGACCTCCCCCTCTGGAACGACAACCACGCTTTCGCGGATAGCCGAAATACGCCGAAACCAACGGGTGATGACTGGGGTGGATCGACCACCGACAATCCCGAAGCGGCAGTTCCCTCAGCTTTTCCCACGGGAGCAGCAGTTCCCCTCAGAGCCCGTGAGAACTCCCTTTCCACGACTCCCGCAGCCGATGAGATGGCAATCAATGTCGGCGATTCCTCCCGTGTCGTACCGGCGGGCAACGTGGAGATTTCTCCGTCCGATTTCCCTCGTGACAGGACGACCGAACCGCCACGTTCCGTTCCCCGGGCCAACGCCATACCCGCCGGCCCGCTCACCTGGCAGGATGCCGTGCAACGATTGCATGCCCTCCAGATCCGCAACTTCAGGCTGGAACCCGGAGCCGAACCCTCGGTCTTCGTTTTCATCTGCTCCTACACACCCGCCGACAACCCCCGCATTTCGTATCGTTTTGAAGCCGAAGCCAACGAGCCTCTCAAGGCTGTTGAAAAAGTGTTGCAGCAGATTGAAGAGTGGAGAGCCCAGCGATGACGGCCAGCCATCCGCTGGCAAACGCCTGTGGGAGGCTCCACCCGACATCCGACTGGTTGGTCAGTTACGACGTCCGCTGGAGACGGCCGCAGTCCGCATCATGGCTCGGGGCCTTGCACCGCGGCTTCATCCCGTGGACCGGTGAACTCTCAAGTGCAACGCGCCCACTCGACCGAACCGCCCGTACCAGCACCTTGCGCACGGCGCGATCGGCACGAGTCGAGGCAATTCTGTTTATCTCTGATGGCCCCGTCCCCTCCAAAAAAATTGCTCAGCTCGCCAGCCTCACCGATTCCCGCGAAGCCGACCAACTCATTGCCTGGCTCAATGCCAGCTATGAGTTATCCGGCAGCCCTTGGAGGATCGCACAGATCGCTGGTGGCTACCGGCTCTACACCCTTCCCGCCTACCACCAATGGCTGGCCAAGTTGAATACAGCGATGCAGTCGCCGCAATTGACACCCTCCACCCTCGAAACATTGGCGATCGTGGCCTATCGACAGCCAATTACGCGGGCCGACATCGAGCAGATTCGCGGCGTCCAGTGTGTCGATCTTCTCAAGCAGCTCATGGAAGATGGCTATCTCCGGCTCGCGGGAGAAGACACAAGTCTTGGCCGCCCATTTCTTTACGAAACCACCCGTAAGTTTCTCGAAGACTTCGGCCTAGCCGATCTGGAGCAACTCCCCTTCTCCCGCGAACTTCGGCTTTCCAAATCGATGAAAAGTACGGGTGACACTGGGAAAGCTGCGTAGATCTCATCAAATGTGATGAATTTCGCTGTCCCCAACGCAATTCGTGTCAAGTTTCAATTGCCAATCGACCACATTTTTCTCAGAAATGTTCGGATTTTTCTTGGCAAACCCATCGGCCATTTTTATTGTGTGGCTAGGCGAGTCGAAAAGTTTTTGCTC
>PNLE01000056.1 GCA_013822855.1 Planctomyces sp. | reverse complement strand
GACCGTCAGGCAGAAGGGTTTTTCCTTGGAACGGCTGTCGAAGAAGTCGAGGGCGTCCTGTTCCTGCAGGGCGGTGATGTGAACCTTCTCGCCTTTCTTACCGGCCTCGCCCCGAGCGGGAACCCAGTGCCTCGTGGCTGAAATGCGGCTGTAATCGTAGTTGGCGGCGGGGAACTTGCCGTTGTGCCACTTGCCGACATGGGCCACGTGATAGCCCCGTTCACGAAGGATCGCGGGATACGTTTCGGCCCAGGGGGTTTTGAACATCTCGAAGGCCGGGTTGCCGTGACGCGACATCCATTGGCCAGTGAGGAGCGTGGCGCGGGAGACGCCGCAGATGGAGGTGGTGACGGCATTACGCGGAAAGCGAACGCCCTTGGCCGCAAGGGCGTCGATGTGGGGTGTCTGGATAATGGGGTTGCCGGCGCAGCCGAGGGAATCAAAACGCCAGTCATCGGCGTAAAGCACCACAATGTTCAGCGGCTGAGCAGGAGTCTCGGCCGCGAGGAGATGGCCGCTGAAGGTAAGTCCCGCCAAGAACACGATCGCAATTTGATGGATTCGCTGTCGTGAAGACATGGTGTGAAGACTTTCGTAGGGTCCGCTGTGGGGACCATGTTAGGCCATCTCTTGTCGCCACGAACTCTTCCATCGGTCTGGCGACACAATTGAGCGATGACTGTATTGGTTCGTCGATCATGGTCCGCACAGCGGACCCTACGGGCTGTTGCCCCCTTTCTCGCTGAGTTCTTTCAGGTTGAGGAGCAGGCGCGGGATGTAGGGGGCGAAGCGGGGATGGGGTGGTTTCGTCTGTTCCGGGTCGATCTTCAAAAGGGTGGGCCAGAGACTGGCGCCGTCTTTGCCGAGGGCTTCAACAGCCGTAAGAGCGGTGATGGATGTCAGCACGCCCGATTGATCCGGCTGGGCGAGTACCAGTAGCATTGAGAGGCCTGATTTGACCTGGCGGGGTTCACCAGCCAGGACGAACAGCTGGGAGGCCACGATCTGCACTGCTGGTGACTCGTCCTCGATCAGTGCCTCCAGCCCCGCGGTGGATATCTTTTCACCCCGTTGGTGACGGATGAGAAGCCCCATCAGGCCCCAATAACGGACGCCGGGTTCTGGATCCTGGAGCATCGCCAAGAGGCCGTCGTCCGCAGGAAGTGTGCTCGCCGCCCGATTGGCGGCGTCGATGACGCGGGCGAGTGGAAGCTTCGCATCGTCATGACCCAGCTCATAGGGTGTTGAACCGACCGACCGGCGATGAAATTCTTCTTCGGGGAGGTAGCAGACATCGCGAACTTCCTTGGCGTGGGCAACCTGCACTCCCCGCAGACGTTCCAAGGTGGCCCGATGGGCGGGATCGAGGGCCAGATTCACGACTTCATCCGGATCGTTCTGGAGATCGTAGAGTTCCTCGGGTGCGCGGTGAGTGATCCACATGGCGGATTGAGCGGGGTTGAGCTTGCCGGCGTCAAACAGATCCTTCCAGACGCGGGTGGTGGGAGTCTGGAACTGATATTCGAGGTTCTGCCCGTGCGGCAGGTGAAGCAGGTAATTCCGCACATAGACATACCGCCCGTCGGTGACGCTGCGGACATGGTCGGGCCGTTCGTCCATGCGGCCGCGATCCCCGAAGAGATGCTCCGGAGCTGTCGCGACGAACTTCCCAGCAAAGGCCTGGCCCTGCATGAGGTCGGGCTTTTCAAGGCCCACGAGGCTGAGAATTGTGGGAGCGAGGTCGATGAAGCTGATCAAACGGTCGGAGACTCCGCCTGCCTTGTATTCCGGTGGGGCGAGATGCCGGTATTTCTCGGGGAAGTAGACGACAAAGGGGACTTGCTGGCCGGAGTTCCCAGCCCAGCGTTTGCCACGCGGCATGCCGCTGCCATGGTCGGCGTAATAGAAGACGATCGTGTCGTCGGCGAGACCAGCAGCTTCCAGTTCGGCCAAGTGTCGACCGGCATCGGCGTCGGCCTCGCTCACCTGATCGTAGTATTGGGCCCAATCCTGGCGGACTTCGGGTGTGTCGGGGTGATAGGCGGGGATGCGGACTTTCGAGGAGTCGGTCACCGCGGTATAGGGGCGGGTGCGGATCTGGCTTTCGTGGCTTTTGGTCGAGTTGAAGACGGCGAAGAAGGGTTGTCCAGATTTCCGATTCTTCCAGTGGGCATTCGCGCCGGACTTGTTCCAGGGATCCCCGTTCTTTGGGACGTTGTAGTCTTCTTTGGAATTGTTGGTCGTGTAGTAACCGAGATCGCGCAGATACGCCGGGAAGAGGCGATGCGCCGGTGGCCAGTCGACCATCGAACGCATGTGGAGGGCGCCGCTTGCGGAGGGGTACACACCCGTGATGATCGTCGTGCGTGCCGGGGCACAGACGGGGACCACCGACCAGGCCATCCGATACCTCAGGCCCTTCGCCGCGAGGGCATCGACATGGGGCGTGCGGGCGAGCGGATCACCGTAGCAACCCGTGTGGGGACCGTGATCTTCACTGGTGAGCCAGAGGATGTTGGGCCGATCGGGTGGATGGCCTTCGCTGGCAAGGAGCCTTGGCGAAGCAAGGAATAGTCCGGCGAGGAGCAGTAGTGACGAGAAGAGAACTCGGTTCATCAGAGTCGGCCTGTTGGGTGTCGTGCCGTGGCGGGGTCTCGTGTCAATGCGACGTTTTCAATGATCGCCACCTTCATTCGGGAATCTTCGAAGTGCGGAGGATTTCCTCCCCTTCCCATACGGCGGTGTCGGTCGTGGCGTCGTAGGTCAAGACGCGGTCTTTGCTGCCGATGGCGGGCGGCAGGTCAGTCAGGGGAAGCCACTGCCGGTGAGTCTTGATGATAGCTGCCTGGGCGGGGTCGTTGGCCAGGTTACGCCATTCGTGGGGATCAGTGCGGTGGTCGTAAAGTTCTTCACTGCCGTCGGCATAGCGGATGTAGCGGTGGTGGAGTGAGCGGATGGCGTGGTTCCCCTGGTTGTGGGAAGTGATTGCCGGACGCTCGCGGGAAGTGCCCGCGTCTTGAAGCTGCGTGACGAGCGAAAGGCCTTCCAAGTCTACCGGTGGCTGAAGTTCGCAAAGGGCGGCGAGAGTGGGATAGATGTCGAGCAGCTCGGCGGGCTGGGAACACTTGGCCCCGGGAGCAATGCCGGGGCCGGCAAAGATCAACGGGACTCGCGTCGAGCGTTCCCACAAGGTGTTCTTGCCGGTGATCTCCTGTTCGCCCAGGTGCCAGCCATGATCCGACCAGAGGACGACGAGTGTGTCATCGGCATGGCCCGCAGTCGACAGTCCTTCGAGCAGGCGGCCGATCTGGGCATCGACAAACGAGGTCGACGCGAGGTACGCCCGGACCAGCGACCGCCATTCTTCGTACTTTTGCAACCAGGCCAGTCGTGGCTCCGGCAGCTTCCAATGGAGATACCAAGAGAACCGAGGTGTGTCGTCGCGATCATGCGGCTGAATCAGGGGGAGGATCGAATCGTCGTCGGGATACTTTTCCAGCCAAGGCGGTGTGACGTAACAGGGAACGTGCGGCAGGAAGTAACCCACACACAGCAGGAAGGGTGGCTCGGTCGTCGACGAGTCGGTTCGTTCATTTGTGCGCAGCGATTGAAGCTGGTCGATGGCCCAGGTGGTGATCTGGTAATCGCCCTTTTCGCTGTCCTCATGCGGGAACGTGCCCCAATCGACAAGCGGGTTGGCATGAGGGGCGGGTTGAACTAGACGCTGGGCTGGTTTTTTGCCGATACCACCAGCGGGGCCCCAGACATCGAACTCCTGCAGGCGATCCTTGGGGCCACCGGCGGGGCCGTGGTAGATCTTGCCCGTGGTCAAGGTGCGATACCCGGCTTGGCGAAAGGCCTGAGGCAAAGTGACTCGGCTCTTGAGTTCGGGCACCCTGCGGAACCACGGGGAAAGGCCATGGATACCGGTGCTGGTGCTGCGCAGCCCGAGCATCACGCTGGTCCGCGAAGGATTGCAGAGTGGCGCCTGGCAATGGGCGTTGGTGAAGGTCGTCCCACGGTCAGCGAGCTGGGTGATACTCGGCGTCTGAACCAACGGGTGGCCACCCAGCGGCTCGACCCAATCATTTTGGTCGTCGATGACGATCATCAGGACGTTGGGGCGTTTTTTTGACTCGACTTTCGCATCGGCGGCGAACCCCGGCGAAGTTACTGCCAAGCCTGCGAACGTGATGGCAACGAGCATGAACGAAGTGGTTTGACGGATGGTTGACGTCACGTTCGCGTGGTCCATCCCTGAGATCCGCGGAAGGGCCTGAGAATCGCAGAAGACCACGCCCTTCCGCAAAGCCTCCAGGGACGTGCCACCCGATTTCTGCTGCGCGCTTTTGAGTGCTGAGTCAACCATCGTCATTCGGGCTATCACGGCAGCTCCCTTGCTGAATCTTGCAGTGTCAAGCTGATCGACTTGAGGTCGATGATCAAGGTGCCGCGAACGTCTGTCGCGCGGAGAGTCAGCAAACCGCGCCCGGTGGGTAACTCGATCGTACCAGCCTGCCAGCGGCGGAAGTCTTTCGAAAGGGATTCGGCTCTAGGGCGGGGGATCGTGTCCTGTGAGAGATCGAAAGCGGGGTCATGGGCCGTAGTGATTGTGACGGAGGCCTTCGTGTCACGGAAGCTGATCTCCAGTTGCGAGCCAACGGCGGTGGCAGGGGAGGTTGATTCAATCTCGATCGTGTAGCGGCCGGGGGTGAGGATTTCGAGCGGCCACACGATGGCGGCATCGGTAGCGTTCCAGTCGGTGAAGAAGGAACTGTTGGGGGCATTCGAACTGCGGCGGACGCTTCCGTAGGGGAGGCCGTCACGCGCCGGGAGCCAGGTGCGGGGCAGGGCCGCATAGCCGACAGGGAAAGGCCGTTGATCACGCGGAGGCTGGGCGAGAAAGGCCCTATGAGCGGGCAGGATCCACGGCAGTGACAGGTCGGCGAGGTACTCGACTTCCCGGGCGGCAATGGCTTGGGAAAGTCGTAGCTCTTCGCGGAATGCCTGGAGTTGGGCGGAGAGCTTCGACTTGAGTTCCTGCTGCTCGGCAGAGAGATCATGCGACTGGCCGCGATCGGTGGTGATGTCGAAGAGGCCTCCGGTATCGGAAAGGCGGTGGGTTTGTGAACGCAGGCTGGTTTTGCCAGCCCAGTGGGAGAAGAGGGTTCGCGGGGGAGTGAACGGGGTCGCGGAGAGGAGGGCGGCGGAGGCGTCGAGGCCATCGATGGGCTGTGTGTGCTGCAGTTGAAGATCCGCCAGGGCGGTGAGTGTCGGCAGTAGGTCGATGGCCCCCATCACACCGGTTTGGGTGGTGCTGGCGGGGATGTGGCCGGGCCAGCGAAGGTAGGCGACCGAGCGGAGGCCCCCTTCGTCGACGCCCCCTTTGCGGCCACGCATCCCGCCGTTGAGGCGGATGGTGTTGGGGCCGTTGTCGGAAAAGTAGAGAACTATTGTGTTCTTTGTCAGTTTTCGCCGGTCGAGCGATTCGAGCAGGCGACCGACGGCGTCGTCCTGTTGTTCCATCATGGCGTAGACGCAGCGGACGGCATCGGCCTCTTTGGCCGCAACGCCGACGTCTCGATCCTTCCAGCGGTTCCAATACTCGGCGGGGACACCCCACGGCGAATGGGGTGTCGTCAGTGGCACATAACAGAAGAAGGGTTGGTCCTTCGTGGAGCCGATGAAGTCGATCGCCTGGTCGACGCAGAGGTCGACAATGTAGCCTTGACCTTGAACGGGAAGACCCTGCGATTCGAGCGGCGGGTTGAAGTATTCGCTCCAGTGGCCAGCGGTGTAGCCGAATTGGATATCGAAGCCGCGGGCGAGCGGGTGGTAGGGGCCTTGGGAGCCATTGTGCCACTTGCCGAAGAGACCGGTGCGATAGCCGCTCTTTTGGAAGTGCTGGGCGATGGTGGTTTCGCTCCCATTCAATCGTTCCTCGCCGGACGAGACCCCATGGACGCCGGTGCGGAAGGCGTAGCGGCCAGTGAGAAATTCGGCGCGGGTGGGCGAGCACACGGGGCAGACGTAGAAGTTCGTCAGCGAGACGCCATCGCGAGCGAGTGAGTCGATGTGAGGTGTTTTCACATAGGGATTGCCGCTCGATGAGTAGTCGCCCCACCCGGCGTCGTCGGCGAGGAGAATGACGACATTGGGATGAGGCTCGGCGGAGTACCCCGTCGGCAGGCCGCTGGAGATGCAGCCGAGAAGGGTGATGAGACCGAAGAGGGCATGGCGAAACGTGCAGCCGAGACTTCGGTGGTGGTTCAGCGACGCGGGACGGTTCGGCATCCGGATGTCTCGAAGATGTTTGTCGTATTATGGCATACCATGTCATCGCCATGAGAGCCGAGGGTTCGAGGACTCAACCCCATCCATGCGATCAAGCAAGCGTCGCCGACAAAAAGCTCTTCGGCGACGCTTGAAGATATCAGCGCTACTGCATGTGTTCCATCCGCAGGGATGTGGTTCCCGGCAAGCTCCGTGGGATCAAGTTTGGTGAGGTGCTGTAAGGTACTGGCGGGCCGGTGGGTAACAGTCGCCAGTTGAGTTCGTGTTCAAGTGTGTGCCTAAGGAAGAGATCATGGGTTTTTCCGTTGAGAATCGTATCGCGCTGGTGACAGGTGCCAATCGTGGGATCGGGAAGGTGATCGTCGAGACCTTGCTCGCGAAGGGGGCGAAGAAGGTTTATGTCGGCGTCCGCAAGCTGGAGGCGGGGAAGGAACTGGCCGACAAGTATCCCGGCAAGGCTGTGCCGATCGTTATCGATCTGAATGATCGGACGACGATCAAGGCCGCTGCGGCGCAAGCCAAGGATGTCGAACTCGTCGTCAACAACGCGGGGATCGCCCTGGTCTCGAAGGTTCTGGACGACAATGCGTTCGAGACGCTGGAGCAGCAGTTCCAGGTCAACGTCTACGGCCTCTTGGCGATGGCACAGGCCTTCGCACCGATTCTCAAAACCAACGGGGGCGGTGCCTTCGCGCAGCTGAATTCGGTGGTCTCGCTCAAGTCGTTCGGAGACGTGGGAACCTACAGCGCTTCGAAGGCCGCGTCGTACTCGGTGACACAGTCGTTGCGTGAACAACTGGCGGGGCAGGGGACGTTGGTCGTCAGTGTGCATCCCGGGCCCATCGCGACCGACATGGCGGCGGATGCGGGCTTCATGGAGATCGCCGAGCCGCCATCGCTGGTAGCCGAGGCGCTGGTGAAGGCAGTGGCCAACGGCGAGTTCCACGTCTTCCCCGATTCGATGGCCCGGCAGATGTGGGGGGCATATGAGGGCTTTGCCCGGAATGTCATCGAGCCTGCCGCCAGCCATTGATGCCTGTATCCGTTGGTGACTTCGAGGACTTCAATGGCCCTGCGCGATGCATCGCGTAGGGCTATTGTAAGAGATGGTGATTGAATCCTGCAGAGGATGTTGCAATCGAGGCGTGGTGTCCTGACACTTTTGCCCATGAGTGCCACAAACTTTCCCTTAATTGAGCGGCGGTGCGGGTCGTGCCGCGATTTGCTTTCGCTAAAAGGCCGTCGCGCGACCGTGATGGGTTTGGGGTCGCTGGGGGGAGCGGTGCAGGCGGTGCGGTTCCTGGTTGAAGCCGGTGCGATGGTCACCGTGACCGATCAGAAGCCCGCCGGGCAACTGGCCGCGAGCCTCAGAGAGTTGAGCGGTGTGGCGGTTGAACGATACGCGTTGGGTGGTCATGACGAGGAAGACTTTCGCGATACGGATCTGGTCGTCGCGAATCCGGCTGTCCGCCCCGATCATCCGCTGCTGAAACTGGCGGTGTCGAGTGGTGTTGCCATCACGACGGAGGTGCAGCTCTTTCTCGAACGATGTCCCGCTCCCGTGGCGGCGGTCACGGGGAGCAACGGCAAGTCGACGACGACTGCGATGCTGCACCGGATCTTTGATATCGCCCATCAACGAGGGGTGGGAGGACGCGCGTGGCTGGGGGGGAATATCGGCGTCAGTTTGCTCAACCGATTGCCGGAGATCCAAGCGGATGATGTCGTCGTGATGGAACTGAGCAGCTTTCAGCTCTATTGGCTCAATCAGATTTCTTGGAGTCCGTCACTGGGGGTCGTGACGAATTTCGCCCCGAACCATCTCGACTGGCACGACACGGTGAAGCACTACCGCGAGGCCAAGCAGAGCATCTTTCGTTGGCAGACGCCCGGTGATGTGGCGGTGGTGAACGACAATGATGCGGATGCCTCTCAGTGGCCGACTTCGGGAAACCGGCTGGGTTTCGGATGGAAAGCCGATGAGTCTCGTCATCCCGCCAGGTGGGGAGTCTTCAGTTTCACGGTTGGCGGTGGGGCGAACGAGTGTCGCACTGAGGTGGTTCTGCCGGGAAGTCGTGAAGAGTTTCCTTTGAAAAGCTGGTTGAGGGTGCCGGGCGTTCACAATCTCCAGAACGCGATGGCGGCGACGGCCGCCGCGAGTGCGTGGAACATTTCGCTGGCGGTGGTTGAAGAGGCTCTGAGCGGGTATCCGGCTTTGCCGCATCGGCTGGAGCGTGTGGGAGAAGTCGAAGGGCGGGAGTTCTTCAATGACTCGTTGGCAACGACACCCGAGTCGGCCATCGTGGGGATCGAGGCGTTCGAGCGGCCGGTCGTGTTGCTAGCGGGCGGATATGACAAGGGAGTAAATCTCGCGGCGATGTCACAAGTGATCGCGCGGCACTGCCGTGTGGTGGTGCTCATGGGGCAAACCGCAAATGAGATCGAGCGGCAGGTGAGGGAGGCTTCTGGGGAGGGATCCGGCCCGATCATTGTGAGGTCGTCGGATCCGCAAGAGGCGTTTGCCGCGGCGTGGGAGGCTTCGCAGCCGGGGGATGTGGTGCTGCTTTCGCCGGGATGCGCCAGCTATGACTGGTTCCAGAACTTTCGCGATCGCGGCGAGCAGTTTCGGGCGTTTGTCAGCAAGTTGGATGAGCGAGCCAAGGATCGCGTTTGAAACGTGTTGAGGTTGATCTCACCTCTCGATCCACTGACGAGTTGCGATCAGGACTTTCGGTCAGGCTCCTTCGCGGAGAGCGATGACATGAGCGGTGGCCATGGTGCGGCAGTGGGCGGCGGAAACCATCAGCGGGCCGATCTTGAGACGGGCTGCCACAAGGGCCAGTTCCCCGCGCAAGACGATTTCGTGTCGGAAGCTGCCATCCTCCTGGACGAGGACTTCCCGCCAACTGAGGCCGGGACCGGCATAGGGGCCAATCGCCCGGACGGTAGCGTCCTTGATCGCCCAGTACATCGTGAAATGCTGCAAATACTCTGTTCGCTCGCGGCAGGCGATGATCTCCGCCGGTGAATAGATGCGATTGAGGAAACGCTCGTCGTGCCGCTCGATCAAGCGGCCGATGCGAAGAGTTTCGCAGAGGCTGGTTCCCATTCCGACAATCACGATGCGTCTCGATTGGCTGTTTGCGAGGCTGTGGCGGGTTCGATGTGTCCCGAGGCGGACGATGTGGAGACCGTGGGAGATGTCTCTGTGGTCGTTGTGAGGGGTGCTGACTGTTTGCCGGCCTCCGCTTCTTGCCAGCGGAGTTTTTCCTCGTAAGCAAGTTGCTGCTCGTGGGCGCTGGCGACATAGACCCCCAATGCACCCGCCGCGACGACCTCCCAGATGAAAAGGAGCACACCCCAGACAATCGAGGAAGTCCCCATACGCATCATGAGATAATCGGGGAACGAGTGCAAAAAGAAACCGGAGAGGGTCTTTGTCTCGGGGAGTGGTTGGAAGAAGTCTTCAAACTCCTTCCCCATCACAGCGCGCTGCTCGGGCGTGGGTTCGGCGCCTCGAAAGGGGTTCAGTGGGGGAGTCTTGTGTGGTTGTCTCACGGTGTCGACCATGATGCCCGTCGTCACGGTCAAGACGCCGAGAATCAGCGCGTGCAGCCACCAAAGACGGCCGCGACTGATCATCGAAGAGCTGACGCCGGGCAACTCAGGGGAAACTTTGACGTCGTGATGACTGGATCGATGGTTGGATCGATCCAGGGCGATCTCAAACCATCGCGAAAGCAGAACGCATGTGCCGGCCACGATCGGCCAGTAAAGACCCAGGAGCCGCCATTGGGAGGGAACATTGACCGCGACGGCAACGATGAGAATGAGCGCGGCCAGAGCCGCGACAAGTGTCATGACCCACGGGGGCCAGATTCGTGGTGTGGACGTACCGACGGACATGGGTGGCGACTTTCAGTTGGAAGGGCCATCGGTCGATGGAACGTGGGGCTCGATGAGCGTGGCCTGTGGAAGTGCCGATGAAGTCAACGAGTGGGTGACATGCTCATCGATCTCATCGGCGGCAATGAGATGTTTCATGGGTGGAACGGGAAGGCGGGATGTCAGCAGGCTGAGGAATGCGGCGGACCAGAGGTAGATCCAGAAGCCGGACTCCAGTTGTCGCGAGACGAAGGCATCGACATCGCGCCACCAGACCGCGAAGAGGGTTGCCATCAGCGGCAGGATCAGCAGCATGCCTCGCATGAGGTTCTGGCCGGACAAGAGGCTGGCCGCCGCCAGGATCCACCAGAGGGGGAGAGCGGCGATCGCCATCGTAAGTGCGGCCTGCCAGCCGAAGATGATGCCGAAGATGCCGAACGCAAAGATCCAGCCAGATCGAAGGCACGGGACGGTGCGGGAGATGGCACCGGAGACTTGGGTGGCGGCGAAAAACCCTCCGACCAACCAGCCGCCCAAGCCACAGCCGATGGCGGTGAATCGATCATCCCAAGTGAAGCCCGCTGGGGTCAGAATCAGTTGGTCTTGCGGGTAGACGGCGGGAAAGAGGAAGGCGTAGCCGAGCAGCAAACCGAGCGACACGGAGATGAAGGCTTGGGGGATTCTTCGACCATCGAAGCCCATGAGGCAGACGGCCAACAGCAGATAGAGGCCGAGGAGGTGGAAGCCGTAGATTTGGAGGAGATCGGGATATTTGGCGTACCAGACCGTCCAGACGACACCGGCGTAATGATCGGGAGTGCGGTAGGGGAGGGATTCTCCGCCTGAGACGACGGTGGCGAAGAGGAGGATCAGAAACTGAAGTGCGACGGCCAGCTCGACCAGGGGATATCGGATGGGAATCGGCCACCGGCAAGATCGGCAGCGGGCACCCACCTTGATCCAGCCGAAGATGGGGATGTTGTCACCCAGGCGAATGGGTGTCCCGCAGTTCGGACATGCGGAGGGCTGACGCCACAATGAACGCCCGAGCGGAACGCGGTAGACGATGACATTGAGGAAGCTGCCCAGCGACGCACCCAACGCAACGAACCAGACGGCTGTCAGGGCTGTCATGATGCGGATGTTGGCCAGTTCCACACTGGAAAGATCGTTGACGATCGACGAACCGGGCATGCGAGCTTCCGCGAAGTGCCATCAGGGGAGTGTGCAACCGACCGTTCCGCCGCATCGAGTGATGCGAGGTCACGCCCATTTGCCACTGCATGGAAGGATGGCGCTGCTGCTTCGGGAAATCAAACGGGAGTCGCCGCTGATGGAAACACAAACTCCCGGCGCTTTAGAAAACGCCAACAGTTTGCGATTAGAGAAAGCGGCGGAGGGCCAGGGCTTCGGTGGGCCACTCGGCCAGAAGATCGGCCCCTGTGGGTGAATAGGCGCGGCAGATCTCGGCGATCTCCTCGCGGGCGGCAAAGTAGGAATCGATAACGTTGGGATCCCACTGCATGCCCGAGCCGCGGCGGAAGATCTCTTCGAGCCGTTCGAGGGGCATGCCTTTGCGGTAAGGGCGGTCGCTGCACATGGCGTCGTAGCTGTCGGCGACGGCGATGATGCGGGCCATGAGGGGAATCTCCTCCCCCTTGAGGCAATCGGGATAGCCCTTGCCGTTGAAGGCCTCGTGGTGGCTGCGGACGCCCGGCAAGATGTGTTGCAGGTTTTTGAGCTGCTTGAGAATCCGGTAGCCGATCATCGGATGCTGCTGGATCTCGCGGAACTCCTCGGGCGTGAGTTGATCGGGCTTGCGGAGGATGCGGTCGTCGACGCCGATCTTGCCGATGTCGTGCAGCATGCTCGCGAGATAGATGTCTTCGAGGTCGTCAGCGGGTAGCCGGAGTTCCTGGCCTAGGCGTCGGGCAATGAGTGCGACGCGTTCGCTATGACCACGGGTGTAGGGGTCTTTGGCGTCGAGTGTTTGCACCAGCGATCGCACAAAGCTGATCACGAGGGCCTGGTGTTCGCGATAGAGTTCGATGTTGCGGAGGTGGGTGCCGAGGATGGTGCCGATCGAGTTGAGCAGGCTGGCTTCGACGGAGCCGTACTCCTCGTCTTCATTGAGATTGCAGCTGATGATCCAACCGCGTCGGAAGGGGGCTTCTCCGATGGGGACGAGAATGAAGTTCTGCAAGCCGGGGAAATCCGCCCCGAGCAAGGTCTTGGCGAGGTTGTTCTTCACCAAGGGGCGGGCCCAGTCGTGTTCCTCAAAGCGCGAGGTGAGCCGGGCGAGTTGAAACTCGTCGAGCGGCAGCTCTCCTTCGACGGAGAAGTGATGCCGGTCGTGGTCGAGCTGCATCCAGATGGCGTTGCCCGCCGCGGGGATGAGGGAATGGAGCCGTGCGAGGCAGTGGTTGGCCAGTTCCAGCGGTGAACGGGAAAGCTGCAGCCTTTGCGTGAGGCTGTGGAGGAGGCTGATTTCCTCAAAGGTGTATTCGATCTGCGATGTGAGTTGTTGGACTTCGTTCTCGAGACGGAGTTCAACCTTCCGATTGGTGAATTGCGCTGAGGCCAGCGAGGCAAGTCGATCCAGCGTGGCCCGAGGAATGACGGGCAACGAGTTGGTGAAGGTGTTCAGCTCGCTTTGCGACCAGCCGGCATCGGTGGCGGCGAGAACCCATTCGGCCGGTGGCTGACCCGCAACGCAGCGAGCGATCGAACCGGTGACGGCCACTTCCCCTCCATCGAGTGTCACGGGGAAGCCGAGGAAACAGACCGAATCACCCAAAGAGATGACAGTGGATGCGGTCGAATTGAAGAATCGATCTGAAATCGTGGAAGGTAAACTCAGCCAGGCAGGCGTGCGGGACTCCGACAGCCAAAGCCTACGTGATGGAACCCACACGAACGATGGCAGACCGGTGGTGGCCGCGACTTCGTCCAATAGATGTTGGAGTTCCGGCTCCACCGCCGAGAATGGCGAGAGCTGGGACTGCGCATCGCCCCGCGGGGCCGGGTTCCACTGGGGCGACTGTATTCCGTGTTCGACTGAGATCGTGGCCATGAACTCCGCTTTCCGATTGAGCGACTTCTTCAAGTCAGCAATGAAAAGCTAGTTCGCCCTTCGGTCGATGCGTCTACCGGAAAGAAATTCCACGCGATGGAGGGCGTGTTGTCACTAGGTCAAAAGTTGTCATTCGCCGGGAAATCGTCCGAACAAGTTCGTGTGAAGCCCCGAGACATCAATGAACCGCCCGACGAGACACTTTCTCAATGAGGACACAAAGTGTTGAATGGCAAGGAATTAAGACCGGCACTGCACTTCAGAATCAGCACTATCGAGTCAGTACTTCTGATCCAGTGAGACCGGATTAGATGGAGCCTGAGTGTTGTGCGGATTGTAGCGGCGAACAGAGAATGAAACTGAGGGATTCCCCTCAATCGATGCAAAGGGAGTCACTTTCCCGCGTTCCATGGGGTGTTGGAACTGATTGACTTGCGAGGGAGTTAGCGGCGAGAGGTCGAGATGTTGCCCAGATGTTCCTGCTGGAACTGGCGGAAGGGGAGGCTTTTCAGGGTGCCGTTCTGGATCTTCGATTCCCAATGATGGATGTACTCACGGTCGAGCTTGGCGAACTTGTAGGCGATCTCGTGTTCGGCGCGCCAACGGATCGGCTGTCCGTCGGTGATCTGCAGTTCCACGGCCAACGGCATGAGCGAACGTGCCCGCAGTTGCTCGTTGACCAGCAGGCGGGGAGCGGGGAGCAATGCCCTGGGATAAAGAACGGAGTTCAGCTGGGCCGTCGAATCGGCAAAGCGGAGATACGATTCGACGAGTTCGCTCGAGGGTGCGCCGCTGACTTTGACGTTGTAATGGACGCCACCGGAGCGGAGCGTGAGAATCCCGGCGGCTTCTTGGAATTCGGTCGTGAAGGTGGGACTCAGTTGAAAGGAGAGACTGGAGGCCGCAGCTCGGGATGAGGCGGTTTCCTGCCGTTCGAGGCCGCTGATGACTTTTTGGGCTTCCGCTTCGGCGAGGGAAAGGAAGTGGCGGATCTCGTCCTGGGTGACGTCGGTCATCAGTCCGCGAGAAAGGGCCAGGATGGTGAACCGTTTCAGGGAAGGTTCGAAGATGGTGACTTCCTGCGCCCCTTCGATGAAGTCGTAGGCCTTTCCAGCGTGGAAGAGAGTGAGACTGCGGGCAACGACCGGTGCCTTGTCGGTTTGATCGAGGCGAATATCCCTCACCGTGGTGTAGACGCGAAGCTCCTGGGCCGTACACACGGGGACATTCATGAGCCAGGCGACGAGGGCCACCAGCAGTGCGGTGGTTTCCCATGCCGGAAGACTCATCAGGATCTTGGACGTGATGGGATGTCGCATGGCGGGTGATGCCTGTGGGTAAGGTCGAGGCGGGATGGGTGGCGTATGCCGGGCGGGAAAAGCTGGAGAGAGCGGTGCGGGTTGAAGACCGAAGAGGGGGGTTGACGACTAAGACGATCGACAAGAATACGTATGGGGAGAGTTACCCAGAAAAGTCGAATATCGGCAATTGCAACTGACACCCGAGGTTCGGCGGATTGTGCCGGCCGGGTGCGGGGACGATGGAAATCTTATGCAGCTTCAAGATCGTGTGGTGTTGATCACGGGTGGACGTCGCTTGGGCGCCCATTTGGCGGGGCTGGTGGCGGGTCGCGGGGCCCACGTGGCGATGACGTGGTTCCAGAACGAAGAACCGGTGAGCGAAGCTCTGGCGAACTGCCGGTCGATGGGTGTGAAGACACTCGCAGTGCAGGGAGATCTGCGCCGCTGGAAGGACAATCAGCGTGTCGTGGCGGAGGTGGTGAAGACCTTTGAGCGGATCGATGTGCTCGTCAATTTGACAAGTGTCTACACGCGGACACCATTCGCCGGATTGAGGCCGGAAGACTTCGACGACATGCTCGATTCGAATCTGCGGGCCCCCTACTACATGGCGATCGAAGTGTCTCGGCAGATGTTGAGTCAAGAACCGGTGGCCGGGTCTGGCCTCAAGGGGAAGATCATCCACTTCACTGATTGGGCGCTCGATCGTCCCTACCGCGATTATCTGCCCTATCTGGCGGCGAAGGGGGGCCTGGCCAGTTTCACGAAGGCGTTGGCCGTCGAGTTGGCCCCTTCGATCACGGTGAACGCCGTGGCCCCCGGTACCGTTCTGCCGCCGCCGGGGATGTCCGACGAGAATCTGGAGGCGGTGCGAATGGGTGGAGCACTGGAGCGGATCGGAACCCCTTCGGATGTGAATCAGGCCGTGCTGTATCTTCTGGAGGGGACGGATTTCGTGACGGGCGAGACGCTGCGGGTGGATGGCGGGCGGTTTTTGGGACCTCCCGGACAGAACAATCCGGATTTCTAGTGACGACTCAGGGGGTGGATCGTGCGACGATGATGCGGCCCTCCGGCCGTCGCTGGCCAAAGCCGACGATGTGCGGACCGGGGAGTCGATTTGTGGTGCTCCCGGACGAGGATGTGGAATGCTGGTTCCGACGATCTCTTTACCGGCATTGCTGCGGATCAAGCCGGGTTCGCTCGGGCGGTTGGGGATCTACCTGAAGCGGGACGGATATCAGCGGGTGGTCTTACTGGTGAGTCACGGCTTGATCGAATCGATCTGGAGTCATGTCGAGCGGGCCCTGGTAGAGGCGGAGATCACGATCCTGCTGCGGGAGGAGGTCGAAACGGCTACCGCCGAAGCAGCCTTGGAGCTTCTGGCCAGAATTCCGGGAGAGAGCCAGGTGATCGTCGGTCTGGGGGGAGGCAAGGCACTCGATGTGGCGAAGTTCGTGGCGTTTCTTGCGGGGAAGCCTTACATCGCCGTGCCGACGTCCCTTTCCAACGATGGATTTTGCAGTCCGCAGTCGAGTCTGAAGTTGGCGGGGAAGCGGAAGTCGCTGGGAGCTCGGTTGCCCTATGGAGTGGTGATCGACACCGAGGTTTGTCTCCATGCACCCAGGCCCTTGTGGCTATCCGGGGTGGGGGATCTTGTCGCGAAGCTGACGGCGGTCTTCGAGTGGCGGGTCGCGTTCCATGTCCGGGGGGAGCCGATCAATGATCTGGCAGCACTCCTTTCCGACTCGACCGTGCATCAGTTCCTGGCTAGGCCCGCCTACGACATCGAGGGCATGAAACCGCTCGCGACGGCTCTGATGCTCAATGGAATTGCCATGGAGATCTGCGGCAGCTCGCGGCCAGCCAGTGGCAGCGAGCATCTTATCTCACATGCACTCGATCAGATTTCCGAGAGGCCCCGGTTGCATGGATTGCAAGTGGGGATGGCGACCTATCTGATGGCCCGGCTGCAAGAGAACAACGTCGAGGTCATCGGCGAGTTGCTGGAAACCACCGGCTTCTGGGAGGAGATTCGCTGCGATCCCTTTGTGCTCACCGAATGGCGAGCCGCGATTGAGCTCGCTCCGGGGATCAAGCCGCACTACTTTTCGATGCTGGCGGATGCCGAGGCGAGAGAGCGGCTGATGGCTTTCCTTCTTAGTGATGTTCGATTGCGGAACTGTTTCGTGTAATACGAAACGCAGGTTGAGATGGTTGCGCCCAAAATCACTCAAGTATGCTTGCCCAAAGTTGCAAGCATGGCACCTGGAGTTCCAGTTGAATCGTTTGCGGGGGTGATGCGCGGGAGGGGACTAGGGGCGAGGTCGGTGTCGAACGTGGTCCGCGGAGCGGACCCTACTTCCAAGGGGCGCATCAAGTCGTGATAGGGTGAAGGCTCTTGTTTTGGGCGCGCCTCATGGGTGGGGGAGATTTCCTCCGCTTGTGAATCCGGACAGAGGGTGCTTCACCTGGGCTCGGTCAGGGCCTCTCGCCGGGGTGATGTAACAGTCGCTGCCGGTTGGGGTGCTGCGTTCGCGCGGTGCTCCACTCGAATTCGAGACGTTTGCTGCGGTTGTACGGCTTCCAGTGACTGTGATCACTTCAAGTAAATCGCGATCATCGGAAGTGACAACAATTGCCTGGGTGAGATCCAACTCGTAACCACTTTCCGCCACTCTTCAGGGCCTTTTTTGCGAAGGGAACTCGGTGGTGGGAGGTTGCGCGGGCTCTGATACGGACTGGGATGATTTTCAAGACGCCCTCAGGCTGCTGGTGACAGTGGTCTGGGGGTGTTTTTTGTTGAGGGTTGGTCAGTTGTCCGTGGTCAGTTGTTGGTTGGGAGTTGTTGGTTGGAATACAAATCGCAACCTGAGATGGCGAATTGAGGTCGCAAAAACATGCTTGCCCAGAGCTGCAAACATGGCACAGGAGGCGCTAATTCCAATTGGAATGCTTATCAGTTGGTTTACTTGGTGGCGAGGGGTTGGCCGGGGAGGCGGTTCAAGGTGTAGTAGGCTTCGGGATGGAGCAGGGGTTCGCCATCGGCCGACTTCACGCCATCGGAATGGAGTTCATGGACAGAGCCGGGCTGGAGGTTCTCGATAGTGAGCTTCACTTTGAGTCCATCGGCGGCGACTTCGGCCCGCGTGATTTTCTGTGTGGCATGGTCGACTTCGGGGCTGCCATATGAGGACTGGTAGATGAAAGTGTAGCTCGTCATCTTGTAGCTCTCGGGATTGCCGGCCGAGTTGGGATCGACGGGCTTGGCGAAGGTCAGCAGGAATCCATCCGGCTGAACCTCCATCTTGTGGATGTCGAAGGGGGTCTTGCCGGTCCAATGAATGCGGTCGAGTGCGAAGGGCTTGGGGCCACGCGATCCCCAGCCGCGATTGGTACCGCCGACGAAGAGATCGCCTTGGGGGCTGAACTGGAGTGCGAGCGATCCAGAGCCTGTTCCAGAGCGGAAGGGGAAGCAGGCCCCCTGATAGTGGCCGTCGATCTTTTCGAGGAAGCAGCGCATGACGGTGCTGTGAGTCTGATCGCCCACGAAAAGTTGCTCCTGGTAGGGGCCGAACTTCCCGCCCGTCAGGTCGCAGGCGATTCCTGAGGCCGACTGCCCCATCTTCTGGTAAGGGAAAAGAATGGCGGGTGGCTCGTATTCGGGAATCTTGGCGGCTTCCGTCATGAAACGACTGCCGGAGAGTGGATCTTGTGGTTTGGGACCCATGTTGGGAGCGTTCTCGTACCACTTATTGCCGCCGGGGTGGCCGACGAACTTGCCGGGAGGCAGATGCTTGAGGGCGCAGGTTCCATTCCAGGGGCCTTGATTATCGGTATAGAACATGTCGCCCTCGACGTTGGCACCGATGCCGCCGGGGGAACGAATGCCGCTGCAGGTGGGGACGGCGACGCCATCGGGGCCGATTCGCACGCACCAACCGCGGAACTTCACCTCGCTGCTGAAGGAACCCGTGAGGCAAAGGACGACCCAAATGTTGCCTTCCTTATCGAACTTCGAGCCGAAGGCGTACTCGTGATAATCGCCGTTGATGTGCCACGAATCGTTGATGGTCTCGAATTCATCGGCGACGCCATCGCCATTGAGATCGCGAAGACGACTGAGTTCCCCCCGCTGGGTGGCGTAGAGCGAATTGTCCTTCCAGGCGAGGCCCAGCACTTCGTGCAGACCTTCGGCGAACCGCTTCCATTGGGTCTTGGAAAGGTCCTGATCCTCGGTGCCGGACGCGAACCAGATCTCGCCGCGACGGGTGGAGACGGCGAGTTTGCCATCGGGAAGAAACTCAAGAGCCCCGACTTCGAGAACCACATCCTTGGGAAGCGGAACGGCTTCCAACGTGTAGTAGGTGGCTTCGTCGGCTGCGATCGCCGCCGTATTGGCCCATCCCAGACCAAGAGACGCCAAGCCGATCGCGAGGATGCCACCAGCTAGAAATCGCTTCATTGATTGGAACAGGGAAGTTGTTGCGGGAATCGAATTCATATCAGGAACTCATTCGAGGAGGGGCGCTGGCGGAGCAGGGTGAAATCGCAAGAGAAGGTGCATTACCAGATGTATTGGATTTGCCAGCCGGTGGCCGACTTGCCGTCACCCAAGGGGAGGAGAAGTTCCTGCTGATCCCCTGAGGCGCGGATCAGAGGATCAGCAGGATTCACACCGTCGAGGGGCCGGATGGTGATCTTCCAGAGACCATCGATCAGGAATGTGCCTGTGCTTCCCTGGCTGGTTCCCGAAGTGACCTCTCGTTCGATTTTCTTGGCTTTAAGCAGGCGGAACAGAGGTGTTCCTTCGGGGGAAGTTCCCTTGCTTGCGGCAGGTTTGATGCTCAGCGTGCGAGTCAGATCGATCGTGGGATCGTTGGGATCCATCTTCTTCGCGGCGATTTCATCAGAGACTTCCAGCGAACCCGTGGTGAAGCGGAAGGTGGTCGATTGCGGGCTGCCGGAACTTGTCGCCGGTGTGACGGAGTAACCTTGGAAGCGGAAGCCTTGTTCGCGGGCGAGACCTTCGGGCCAAGCCTCGTTGGTATCCTTCAGGAAGGCGATGGGGCGACCAGCGGGGAAGGAGAGGACATCGTCCCCCGAGGGACCAGTGAAGCCTTGGCCGCGACCGCCCCAATGCCGGGAGGCGTCGATGAAGGCACCGTGCCAGATCATGGCGAGCCGCATGTCGTTAGCGTCCCACGCGAAATTGACATGTTCTGGAAAGGCGACGCCAATCCCACGTGAGCCAGCCCCTTCGATGAAATTGCGGTAGACCAGCGGGCCGGTGGTAGCGACCAGTTCGATCGGTTCACGGACAAGCCCGGCCGGGACGGCCGCCTTCTCGCCATCCTGCAGGTAGAGCCAGACGGCCCGGATCTGCAGGTCGGGCTTTCCGCCCAAGAGATCGGGAAGGCTGGTCGTGCCAAAGGGCCAGGCGGCGGGCATACGTGTGCCGGGTCGATACTCTTGAGGATTGGCAAGATATCGCACAAACCAATCTTCCCGCAGGCGGCTGTGCATCGAAGCGAGGTTGATCGCCCGGATGCCAATCGAGGGATACTGGCCGAAGTCGTGGCATTTGATGCAGGAGAGGGAGTTGCCACCGACCATGTGTCGGCCCGCCGCCTTCACGCGGTACTCGGGTTCGGTGAATTGCGGAATGGAATCCGGCGCGGGTTCGGGTCGGCGATCGGAGGCGATGAAGTGATCTTTCAAATGGCCAATGGCGTTGGTGCCATAACGGGGCATGCGGGTGAGCATATAATTCTGGCGGGTGTTGGCTCCTTCGTTGAGCAGCTTTTGCAGCCAGTCGTCGCGGAGCTTGTCCCCCACGCCATTGAGGGAAGGGGGCAGTCGGCCTTCATCGCCCATCTCCTTCATTGTCGTTTCAAACGCGGCATCACGAATCGCTTCGGCACCGCCGTATTCGCCCCGCTGATGGCAGGCGTAGCAGTTGAAGGCCAGCATCGTCTGATGAATCTTCGACTTGCCGGAGCCGAGGGCCGCGAGGGCATCCGGGGATGCGGCGGCTTCTTTGAGGGCCGTCAAAGCCTGCTGAATGGCTGTCTGCTGATCCTTCCTCAAGCGGTAGTTGGCGGATGGGCCGGTGACGTTTTCCGAGAGACAGCCTTTCAAAAGATCGAGCGAGGCGAGTGTTTTCGCCTGCTGTGCCGGCTTCAAGGTCTCGTCACCGATCTTGTATTCGTGGCATGCCGCGCAGTTCAGGCTCGTGAAGAGTTCACGCCCTTTGGCCGCGAGGTTGTCCTCAACTTCAAACAGCTGGGCAGCCTGTTCGGTGGCACCTTTGTTTGTTGAAGGGAGGGGCACCAGCAGCGATTCCAGGGCCCGTCGGCTGAGTTTGTGGCCTTGAACTTCCACGCGGAGTTCGGCTCCGCCCCCCTGCTGGAAGAACTCGACCGCGATGGGATGCTCGCCCGCTTCGAGCTTGCGTTTGGCGTTGCTGGTTTGTGCCGGGTGGATACCGTCCATGGTGACAACCGTCTGGCCATCGATCTTCAACCGGCTGCCGTCATCCGACGTGATCCAGAACTGGTACTCGCCCGAGGTGGGAACCTTGATGGTGCCGTGGAAGACGATGCCGTAGTTCGAATTGCGGGGAGCGAGTTCCACATCGAAGCCGGAAGTTTCCCCCTGCTGGACTGGCTTCAAAGCCGCGAAATCGGGGAGGTTGCTCCAAGTGCCTTCGAAGTAATCGAACTTGAGATTGGAGGGGAGGGTGATGTCGCGGAAGAACCAGGCGGCGATCTCGCGGACCTCCTCATCCTTGAGATTGAGGTTGGGCATGCGGGCGGCGGGCCGGGCCTCGTGCGGATCCTTGATGAAGCGGGAGAGGCTCTCCACCGTGTATTTTTCGCTCACATGCGACAAGGAGACGGAGGTCTTCCAGTCGACCGCGTTCTCCTGGGGAAGGTTGTGGCAGGCCACGCAGCCAACCTTGCTGAACGTGTTGACGCCGCGATTGACCAATCCACGATCGACGAAGTTGTTGGTGATGGGCGACTTCGAGGCGAGGAAGTGCGTGAGCGCCAGAGCGGCGGCTTCGCGATCGGTTTCCGACAGGCTGCCCAGGAGATGGGGCATGGTGGTGCCGGGCTTGGCGGCATGGGGATCCTTGAGATACTTGAGAAGCCAATCGGGACGCACGCGCTGGGCGACCTGTGTCAGACGGGGAGCCTGCTTGGGAAGCAGAGCTGCCTTCCATTCGCCACTCGCGGCATGGCAGGCGGAGCAGTTGAGTTCGCCCGCGAGCAGTCGGCCGAGAGCGAGTTCATCGACTGGCTGGCGGTCGTCCTCTTCGTCGGTCGCGTCGCCCAACAAGGCTCCGTGGTAACGCTCAAAACCGGCCACACGCGGCGAAAGATCAGGAGTGGTGGCTGGATCGGCGGCAGCGACCATTGCCGAAGTGCCGTGCATCTGAAACGAGGCGATCGCTCCACAGAGTGCGAAGAGATGGAGGAGGGAAAACCCAATCGAGGCGTGGAGCATCGGTTTCACGGCGGGCGGTATCCTGGCGGCGGATCGACTGGAGCGGAACATCTGGCGGCGGCGGGAAAGTTCCTTAATGATCACACGCATCTCGGGCAGAGAGCGGGTGACGAACATTCGGCGGATGTCGCCCGAATCTCAAAATGACATGACACTTCAGACAACATCAATCGAATGATGTCGATGTGTTACCACAACGAAGGGGCGAGAAAAACCCCCTGCAGAAGATTTTGCCGGGTACGAGATCAAGGTTCTCGATGAGGGAAAAATCATCGAGTTGATGTCGTGCCGACGATCTCCCATGGGGAGAACCGGATCATTCGGTTAAGGTTGGTTTGATGGGTCTCATGGAATGAAACAAGCCAAACCGCTCTGCGGGTCGGACATTGTTGGTCTTCAACACAGGGAATGTGTCATGCGCAGTCAGCGGGCTTGGAGATGGTGTTGGGCGGCGGGATTGGTACTGGTGGGGGCGGTGCTGGCACCGGAGGAAATGCGGGCTGCTCCGCAGGGGGCTCCGCAAGCGACGTTGACTCTGCCGGAGCCGGTGACCTCTTCCAGGAAAGTCGTTGACGTCGAGGTCGTCGGGCAGGGGACTGCACCGAATACGACTGCACCCAAGGAAACCGTGCGGAAGGAGAGGATTGCGGAGTACCGGCAGAGTGGCGCATTCGTGATGACTGCCGAAGGACCGCGTCTTACTGGTCAGCGGGGGGAGCCAGTCCGCTCGTTTGAAGTTGTCGCCGAGCGACTGCCTGAAGGAGAGAGGGCCGCGTTTCTCAAGGCTCTTAACGATGCCCGGGCGGAAGTGGGCCAGCAGCCGCTCGTTTGGTCGGATGAATTGTCGACCTACTCGCTGGAATGGCTCGTGCACAATTCCGAGGCGTATCGAGATGCGGTGATCGGGAAAGAGATCAAGGCCGCACGGAATCTGCCGCCCGCCGGTCACCGCCCCTACGAGGGAGAGTGGGCGCAGAAGCATGGCGAGAACCTTTATTATTCGTACGGGCCGCCGCCGGTTGATGCGGGAGCGACGGGCCTGAGTGCCGTGGCGAGTTGGGTGGCCGAAAAGCCGGCTTATGAGTTGTTGAACCTGCAAAAGCCGTACGTCATTGGCGATGAATACGGCAAGACGGATGCCCAGGGGCGACCGATTGTCGTGGGTCACTACACGCAAATCATCTGGCGGGATACGACGCACGTCGGCGTGTCGAAATGGAAGTGCCGCACCAAGGACATTAGCGGAGATGGAACCAGCGGCAACGAAGTTCAATTCGAAGTGGTGATCGCCAACTTCGCCCCCCAAGGCAACTATCTGGGCCGCTCGCCATTGAATCCCGCGGACAAGTAGTCGGCATGGTTTCTCTGCGAGGCTCCAAGCCATGCCGCGGAAACTCGTCAGCTTTACCTGAGTCACGCCGTGAATGCGATGAACCACGAGCTGTCCATCTCGCCTCAATCCACATAGTCTCCCAGAAC
>PNLE01000055.1 GCA_013822855.1 Planctomyces sp. | reverse complement strand
GCGTCCCTGCCGCGCACCTTGGGAATCGAACACCATTTGCCAACTGACCTGCCGCGCCCGCTGGCCGGAACGGCCCGAACAGAAGCCACCCAGCCAGTTGAGGCCTTTCCAGGCATCACTTCCCGGCACCACCGCAGCCACTTCGAGATCGGTCGGCGTGTCGCGTGTTTGGAAACAGATCGCGCCCCGCGTCGACGGTGCGCCGGGTTCACTTCCTGTGGCCGCCGACAGGATGCCCAATCGATCGACAATCTGTGTGCGACGGGCCTCGCTCGAAAAGATTGCCTCGCGCATCGTTGGCACAAAATTGGCCGTGTTGAACGGGACCGTCTGCGTGGCACCGGGAAAGGTGATCTCGACCAGCCGCCGCGCACCGGAAAGTTGTGTCGTGCTCATCGAATCCACCTCCGCCACAGGCTCGGGGGTGGTGTCCCAGGTGTAGACCACAATCTCACCCAGTTGTGGCAGCCGATCGGCGAATGTTCCGCCAGCCAGCTCCCCTCCCGCACCACCACTCCAGATGACCAGCATGTCTCCCGTCCGGGAGGCGGCGTTACTTCCACTCCATGCGTATTGATCGCAGACCGCCACACCCAGTTGCCGTGCATTGCTTCCCATGCGATACGAAGCGGCCCGGCTTAGCATCCAACCCATGCGGAGATTGACCGCTTCCGCCTGCAGCCGCATCTGTTCCTGCGCGTCGCTGTGTGTCCACGCCGTCTGGACGGCGAGCGACAACGTCCCGATCACCACACTGAGCAGCGAGAAGATCATCATCGAGATGATCAACTCCGGCAGCGTGAACCCCGCGCGGAGTCTTCGTTCCGTCCCACTGACCGGCTTCGATTCCGCACGTGAGACTTCATCGAGCCGACTCGAAGCAAACGGGAGTGGCAGGCGGGATGCCGCTTCGGGCCGCATGGTTTCACTGCGCGGGAGGAACATACGCCATGATCCTCACGTTCTGGGCCACGATCGGTGCGGCGGTGATGTTGCCGGACAAGGCCTGAGCGCCATTCGAGGCGTTTCGCGAAATGCTGGAAGGACCGGCGAGCTCCCGGATCCGCACGGTGACGCGCCGCAGCCCGGTCTCCGTCGTCACCACTTGCCAAGTACCGCCGGTTCCCGCTTGAACCCGCTCGACCACCACCTCCTGCACGAATCGATCCAAAGGGGCCACCCGCGCCATGGGCGAGGCCTCGCCACTGCCACTGGAGAGCTGACCCAAGGCCAAACTTCCCGACAACCAGCCTTCCCGATCGGCGGGTGGCGACTGCACATAACCTGCATAATCATCCAGATCGTTGAATTCCACACGACCGGGCACCGCTCGAATCACCACCGGCCCCGGACGCGTGTCGGTTGTCCTGGGGAAGCGGGCGAGCGAGATCTCGTCCATCAGCTGACGCGCCAAACCGGCGGCCACCGTCGAATGGATCGCGATGGAAGAGGTCTGGCAGACGGCATGCACCACATTCACCAGGGCGGCGCACGCCATCGTGGTGAGCGTGACCGAAATGATCGCCTCGATCAGCGAGAACCCCGCACGTTGCCGACTGGTGTGCAACATGGTTCTCCAGCATTTCCGCAAGGGTTTCATGGAATCCATGATCAAGACCCAGCCTGCTGCGGCTCCGCCGCTGACTGTCGATCCGCCGTCCAGCGGACGGGAAAAACGGAGAACGCGGCAAGGTCCCCTCGAAGCTCCAAGCTCCTCCTTGCCGCGTTCTTTCGTAGCCGATTTCGCGTCGTCGGCGTGTCAGCCATCGTCGCGTTGTTGTTATGACGGAAACCTAGGACACGGATTCAGGCTGTCAAATAAAAATGGAAGATTCATGCAGGGCGAAGGCCTTCTCTCATGAGAGCCACTCTCACGATGGCAACATGCGAGTCTCGCGGATGTTCACGATGCGACGACATGTCCTTGGGCAACCGATCCACGCCACAGGTTCCCCGCGTTCACGGGATGGCGACGGCTTCCCACGTGTGGTGTAATCGAAAATAGCGTCTGCCTCGATTGCCGATTCTCAACTTCCAGTTCAAGAGCACCATTTTGAGCAACGCCGCGCAAAGACCGTTCGACCGGGCATTCGCCAACCGGGATCTGTTCCGCGGTGCCGCCCGTGTGGGCCTCTTCTGGTCGATCGCGTCGGCCCTCCTGACGCTCTCCCTCTTCGCCGTCGCCGGCCTGATCCTCGGGCTGTGCATCCATCACGGCGTCGTCTCGCTCGAACTCACAGGGGCCGACGCCCGCCGGATCGAGAAGCTGGCCAACGAACGGCTTGTCCCGCCCGAATTCAAGGCCATCGCCGATCTCCCCCCCTTCGACATGCAGGCCAACCCCTCCGCCTCGCCGCCGCCACTCATCCCCATCATCCGCGACGACACGGGCCTGCTCCCCACCGTCTGGAACCGGCGGGACCGCTGGTACGGCCCGCTCATCGCCTGGGCCTATCAGAACATTCCCACACTTCAAGCCACCGTCCCGGCACTCGTCACACTCCTCCTGCTGGGGGCCGTCCTCACTTTGCTGCGCATGGGCTGCATCGGCCAGGTGAAACGCAGCGCCCGCCGGGCGGCTCTGGAAATGAGCGCCCAATTGCGCCGCAACATCTACCGGTCGAACCTCCGCCTGGGGGTCGAAGACCTTGAAGGCCACACGACCGAACGCGCTCAAAAGCTCTTCGTGACCGAGACCGAGGCGTTTCAGAACCACCTCTTCGAATACATCGACCGCACGCTGAGGCTCCCCGCCGAACTCGTCGTGATCTTCGTCGTCGCCCTCCTGATCAACCCCTTGCTGACCATCGAGTGGCTCCCTCCCGTCATCCTCTGCTGGTACCTCCTCTTCCAAGGGAACGCCCGCGCCCTCGCTGCCCGCAGGCTCGCGGCGGATCGAGGCAACCACGAACTCCAGGTCCTCGCCGATTCCCTCGGCCGCTCTCGCCTCATCCGCAGCTACGGCCTCGAACAGGCCGAGCAGGAACTCTTCCACGACCACTTGGAACAATACACCCGCAACATGAAGCTCAAGGCCCGCGCCCAGGACGATACCCTGTGGCTCAGGATCTTCGTCTACATGGCGGTCGTCGCGGTGATGGTCTTCCTGCTGTTCATCACTTTGGTGCAGCTGGCGACAGATTCCCCGCATCTCTCCCTATCGGAAGTACTGGTCTTTCTCGCCGCCGTCGTGGCCTTGATCTTTACCGCGCGGGAACTGATGCGCGTCCCCCGGATCCGCCAGGAGGCGTCGGATATCGCCACCCGCCTCTTCCAATACCTCGACCAGATTCCCCAGGTGAGCCAGGCCGTCGGCGCCCGCTTCCTCAATCCGCTCGCCAAGCGCCTGCAGATCGAACAGGCCTCCTTCACCGCCCCGCAATCGGGCCGCCCGCTGCTCGACAAGCTCGACTTGATCATCGACGCCAACCACACCTACGCGCTGGTCGGCATCGAACCCCACGAGGCCCGCGCCGCGGTCATGGCCATTCCCCGCTTCATCGAACTCAAGTCGGGACGCGTCCTCATCGACGGCGAGGATGTCGCCTGGGCCACGCTCGAATCGCTTCGTTCCGAGATCATCTTCGTCACGGCCCAGGCCGCGATCTTCCCCGGCACCATCCTCGACAACATCCGCGCCGGGGGGGAATTCACCCTCCAGCAATGCACCGACGCCGCCAAGGAGGCCCACGCCCACCAGTTCATCGTCGGGCTGCTCAACGGCTACGAAACCGTCCTCGATCCCCGCGACCATCAGTTGAACGAAGGGCAGATCTTCCAATTGGCGCTCGCCCGCGCCCTTGTCCGCCGCCCGGCACTCCTCATCCTCGAAGAACCCGTCGCCGCGCTCGACGACGACACCAAAGCCCTCCTCGAAGACACCTACGACCGTATCACGCCGGGCCGCACAGTGATCTTCCTCCCCCAGCGGCTGGCGACCCTCAAACGTGTCGACGAGATCATCGTCGTCGGCCATGGCCGGGTCGAAGCCCAGGGGCCGCACTCGATCCTGGTGAAGGATTCCCCGATCTACCGCCACTGGGAGTACCTCCGCTTCAATGAATTCCGTCACCTCTCGGAACCATCCCGCTGAACCCCAACGCGGGCTTCGCTGTCACCGATGTGTGCCATCCCCTTGGCTGGGCGTGGCATCTCTCTCCCGAATCATCCCTCCCGATCGATCCTGCACCATGCATCCCTCCCGGCACTCCACTGGCATTCCCGCACTCGACCAGCTGCTCGGCGGCGGTCTCCTCCCCGGCACCTTGACCGTCATCCTCGGCGCCACTGGCATCGGCAAAACCCAGCTCGGCCTGCAGTTCGCCCATGCTGGTGTGAATCAGGAGGGGGAGCCCGGTTGCGTGGCCGACCTCACCACGCGTGGCGATTCGCAGTACCACGCCGCCTATGCCCAGCGGATGCTGCATTGGCAACTTCGCGATGCGGACCAGTCGACGGCGGGGGCTGCGGATGCGTCCGCTTCCAACCCGCTTCTCCAGGGAGCCGAAGTCTTTGAAAATCTGGCGGGGAGGGCCCAGCACCTGAACCTCCTCGAAATGACAGGCCGCCGCGTCACGCGGGATTCCACATCGACCGAGGAGTGGCAGGACTGGAAGGCCGAATGGAACCATCGTCTCGAGCGGGCGATCGCTTTCTTCTACCGCAACTTCATCGCGGGCACCCGGCGGTGCGTCGTCGACGGCATCGAGCCCGCCGCGAGATCGGTCGATTCCCAGCAATTCGAGATGTTTTCCTATCTCTATCACCAGGTCTTGAGGAAAGACCACGACTGGCTGGCCCGCGACCTCTTCCGCATCCGCTATCGCGACCTCGAACCGCTGGTCATGCGGCACGCCTACGAATCGAGCCAAATCTCGTGCCTGCTCCTGGCAACCTCGCATGAGGTGATGCTGGAGGATCTGATCCACCGCCCAATCGCCACCGGCGACGAGCTCTCGAACGCCAACACGATCATCCTCATGGGCAAGGTCCATGAGGGGACACGCATGTCCCGCGCCCTCTACGTGGCCAAGCATCGCGGCAGCGCCTGCGACGAATCGATCGTCCCCTACACCATCACCGAATCCGGCCTCGAACTCCGCGCCTGATATCCCGGCATCCCCGCGCTGTAGAGTGCATGAAGTCCTCGAAATGCACCCATCTCACCACAGAATCCGGGATGTACCTACCTCCACTCATAACCCTTTTGCACCCGGAAACCCGTGAGGGTGATCGGGCCGGTTGCGGGGAGCGTGAGGAGGGAGTAGCTGTTGTTTTCCGGCGACGGGCCTTCGATCATCGCCGCCAGCGTGCAATAGGGAATGCCGCCGATTTCCCGAAGATCGTTCATATGGCTATGCCCCTGGAAGACGGCGAGGATCTGGCCGCTCCCCTCCAGAATCTCCCGAACGGCGGCGGAGTTCTTCACGCCGTGATCCGTCGCGACGTCCAGCCGCTGGTGGGCGAAGACGATTGTCTTCCTCACCGCAGCACCAGCGGCATTCTTTACGGCATTCTTTGAACGAACAGCCGCCAGATCCCCCTTGAGCCATTCCAATTCGGCGGCGGGGATTTTGGCGTCGTTCCACTGGGAATTCTTCCGACCATAGGGTTCCCCATCGCTGCGAAAACAGGCATCCAGCACCACGAAGTGATAGCCGCCGCGATCAAAGGCGTAGTACGACTCCCGTTTCTCGACCCCATCAAGGAACTCGGCCTTCGTGAGCATATCGACGCAGTGGTTACCCAACACGTAGTGCCGATCCCGCGAGATCGCCGCGAACTCCCGGTTGATCGTCCGGAGGTAATGCCGCTCCGTCTCCACCGTGTCGGCGGCGTCGATGAGGTCGCCCAGTTCCACGATGAAGTCGACCTTCCGCCGCTCAAACTCGCCGGCCGCCTCGGCCAGCTTCCCCAGCGTATCCTGGTAGTGCCGTGTGCCGACGGTCGGTTTGTCGGCGTGATGCAGATCCGTCACCAACCCAATCTTCAGTGGCTGGGTCACCTCTTCGGCCATGACGGGTGGCGACTCCCCCGCGACAGCCGCCGCTGCGATCACCAGCGTGCCGTTGCGAAGAAAGGCCCGGCGGTTGAGCGGAACGGTCGGCTGCTCGGACATGGTGAAAGATCCTTTCGGGCGGCGATGACAATGGGAAGATCATCGAGCGCAGGAAAGGGGAATGCGAGAGGAATGCCCTACGAACTGCGGGCCATACCACATCAGAGGTGAGTTAACGGCGATCGTGCAATATGGTCCGCAGAGTGGACCCTACGGATTCACCGCTACTTGGGGGCAACGCCGAGGCCGGAGCGGATGTTGGCTTGGATCTCGTCCCTCGTCAGGCGGCCGTCAACATCGATGACAAGCTCCTTCTTGCGGAAGAGGTCGAGAGCGGGTTCCGTCTTGGTGCGGTAATCCTTGAGGCGCGAGCGGATGGCGTCGTGGTTGTCGTCGTCCCGCTGGATGAGCTTGCCGCCGCAGACATCGCAGATGTCGTCTTCCGCCGGGCGGTGGAAGATCAGGTTGTAGTCAAGGCCGCAATTGCTGCAGAGCCGCCGGGCGAGGACGCGCTCGAAGACGACTTCATCAGGGACGTCGATATGGATGACGGCGTCGATGTCGTAGCTCTCTAGGAAAAACCTGGCCTGGACAAGGTTCCTCGGGAAACCGTCGAGGATGAAGCCGTAGTTCCAGTCGTGTTCGCCCAGGCGCGCGCGGATGATGTCTTCGACGGTGTCGTCGGCGACGAGTTGGCCTTCGCCGATCTGCCGCTTGATCCGCGCCCCCAGCTTGGTGTGGGTCTGGATGTGCCAGCGGAAGATGTCCCCCACGCTGATATGCACGAGGTCGAGATCATCCTTGAGGAGTTTGGCCTGCGTCCCCTTGCCGCAACCCTGAACACCCATGATGACGTACTTGTGCATAAAACGTTTCCTTCCAATCGCTGATTCGGCGGGGCAGAGTGCCAGCCAACCGGGAGTTTGACGACTGCCGGGAGCGAATTCCATGATCCAATGGAAGAGAGTCGTGCCGGGGGCGGGCAGGATGGGGTGGGGAGTCGTTACAATCGGTAGGGTTGGGGAGTTGTGGGTGGGAAGTTGATGGTTGTGGGTTGGTATTGGGCGTTTGGTGTTTGTGGGAAGGTTGCTGGCGTGGCTGTGTTGCCGAATGAATCTGCCCTAGCCGGTATGAGCAGTGATCCCGTGCGGCCCGAACTGCTCGCGCCGGCGGGGAGCCGGGAGGCGATCCGCGCGGCGATCGAGAACGGGGCGACGGCGGTTTACTTCGGCCTGCAGAGTGGCTTCAACGCCCGCGCCCGCGCGACGAACATCGCCGCCGCCGAGCTTCCCGAAGTCATGGCCGAACTCCACGGCCGGGGTGTTCGCGGCTATGTGACCCTCAACACGCTCGTCTTCTCCAGCGAGCTGGCCGAGTTCGAAGCGACCGTCAAGCTTTGCGCCGCGGCGGGTGTCGACGCCGTCCTCCTCCAAGACCTTGGAGCCGTGCGGCTCTGTCAGGCGATCTGCCCCGATCTGCCCATCCATGCCTCGACGCAGATGACCCTCACCAGTGCCGAGTGCATCGAAGTCGCCAAGGATCTGGGGATCAGCCGCGTCGTGTTGCCGCGCGAACTCTCCGTCGATGAGATTTCGAAGCTGCACGCCACCACGCAGGTGCCTCTCGAAGCCTTCGTGCATGGCGCGCTGTGCGTCGCCTATTCGGGCCAGTGCCTCACGAGCGAATCGCTCGGCGGGCGGAGTGCCAATCGCGGCCAATGCGCCCAGGCCTGCCGCCTCCCTTACGAGCTGATCTGCGATGGGAATGATGTCGACCTGGGGGCGATGAAGTATCTCCTCAGCCCGCAGGATCTTGCAGCATACGAGCTGACGCCTGAACTGATCGCCGCCGGTGTGATTTCGTTCAAGATCGAAGGCCGCCTCAAGACGCCCGAGTATGTGGCGAACATTACCAAGCACTACCGCGAGGCGATCGATCAGGCCGTAGCGGGCAATCTTGTCGAGTGGACGCCGCAATCCCGCCGCGAGATGGAGCTCAGCTTTTCCCGGGGCTTCTCGGCGGGTTGGCTGAAGGGGTGCGACCACAAGGAACTGGTGCCGGGGCTGTCTTCGTCGAAACGCGGCGTCATTGTGGGAACGGTCGTGCGGGTCATGCCCCCCCGCATCACCTTGCGGCTTGAAAGCCCCCTCTCCCGTGGCGACGGGGTCGTCTTCGATGGCGATCGCACCACCGGCAGCGAACAAGGGGGCCGCGTCTACGAGCTCTTCGCTCCCAGCCAGAACGGCCCTTCCCAGCGGCTGGAGGGAACGATCCAGCAAGGCTTGGTGGAGGTCGAGTTCGGCTCGAATGCCATCGACTTCACGCAGATCACCTCCGGCCAGAAGTTGTGGAAGACCGACGATCCCCAGTTGACGCAGGCCCTGCGAAAGACCTTCATCGGCCCCGACCCGCTAGCCAAGCTGCCGGTCGATGTCGCCATGATCGCCCAGGCGGGAGAGCCGCTGTCCGTCACGTTGACCGCCTTCCGGCAAGACGGTACGACCGCGACGATCACTGCTTCAACTGACGAAGCCCTCCCTGTCGCCAACAAGCATCCCATCGACGAAACCAAGTTGCATGAGCAGTTCAGCCGCCTGGGCCACACACCGTTCGAACTGCGGGAGCTGCGGGCCGAGATCGTCGGCGGCCCGATGGTTCCCCTCAGCCTGCTCTCGAAACTCCGGCAGGCGGCCATCACCCAGCTCATGGAAGCCTTGGTGCAGCCCGAACCTCTGCGCATCGCCACCGAGCCAATCCTCCCCGCCTGGCGCGATCGGCTCCAAGCGGTGCGCACCTCCACCACCGCTTTGGAGACGTCGGCCCCGCCCGCGCAACTGCTGGTGCTTGTGCGGAGCCTGGAACATCTCGAACTGCTGACGCCCCCCGGCGGTGAATCGCTGGCCGGAGTCTATGTCGATTTCGCCGACATCCGGCACTACCGCCAGGCCGCCGAATGGGGCCGCACCCATGGCCAGAAAGTCTGGCTCGCCACACCACGCATCCAAAAGCCGGGCGAGTATCCCCTCTTCCTGGCGATGGCCAAACATGGTGCGCACGGCTTCCTCGTGCGCAACCTTGCGGGGATGAAGTTCTGCACCAGCGAACAGATTCCGTTCGTGATCGATTTCTCGCTCAACTGCGCCAACGAACTCACCGCCGAATACCTTGCGGGCTTCCACCCCGAGCGGATCACGGCATCCTACGATCTCAACCGCGAACAGCTCCTCGATCTGGTGCGAGAGACCGATGCCTCACGGCTGGAAGTTGTCGTCCACCAGCAGATGCCGATGTTCCATATGGAGCACTGCGTCTACTGCGCGGTGCTGTCGCCGGGGACCAACAAAACGAACTGCGGCCGGCCCTGCGATACGCATCTCGTCGAGTTGCGCGACCGCGTCGGCATGCAACATCCGCTCACGGCCGATGTCGGTTGCCGGAACACGCTGTTCAACGCCCAACCCCAAAGTGCGGCGGAGGTCGTCCCGGAACTGATCGCCCAGGGCGTGCGCAGCTTCCGCCTGGAGTTCCTCAACCAGAACGCCGCTGAGATTCGCCGCACGATCGGCGAATATACGGCTCTCTTGAAGGGCGAGCGGCTTGGGCGCGATGTGTGGCAAACGCTCAGTGCCAGCAACCGCGTCGGCGTGACCCGCGGGACGCTGGAAGAACGCCGCAATCCGTTGGCGATCCTGTGATGTCCGCCGCGCCATCAGACCATCCGTCCGACGACGCACGGCAGCCGCAGCTTCCTTCAGGCACCGAAGCCGACTCGCTTCCCACCTTTTGGGGCCTGACGCGAGGCGACGCTTATGTCGTCCTCGGCCTCGCCCTGATCATCCTGGCATTGGCGGGCGGCCGCTTCGCCTGGCACGCCGCGTGGGGCCGCCCTTTGGTGCGAGTGGAGACACTCACGGGCGAGCCGGTGCCGTTCGTCGTCGAGATCAACTCCGCGACCTGGATCGAGTTTCTCCAGCTCGACGGCATTGGGGAAACGCTGGCCCGCCGGATCGTCGCCGACCGCGAAGCGAACGGACCGTTCGCTTCGATCAACGACCTTGCCCGCGTCCGCGGCATTGGCGAGAAACTCCTCGCCCGCTTTCGCCCTCATCTAAAATGCGACCCAAAAACGGCAACCGCCCCTTCGTCGTAACATCTCCACCGCCACCCAATGCCTCCGCTCAATCCACTGAATTAGTGAATCTGGGTAACGCCGCAAATGTGGGTTGAGGAGTCTCGGCGATTTTTGCAACTTTTACCATAGAAAGTGACATTGACGCTCTTGCGGGCATGCTCGCCGGGGGGTATTTCCTTCAGTGCTGAATTAACACCAACGCGGTGTCTCGTGCGGAAGCCAAGAAGGTGCCCGTACTCCCGCGGTTCACTCCAGGCAAGGATGCCCCCATGAGTCGATTGCGTGTCTATTGGCCGGATGCCACCAGCGATGTCGATGAAGCCCGCGCCCTCGAAGAGGCCATCGTCCAGTTCCCCGGAGTCGCCACGGCGAACTCCTTCGACCAGTCTTCGATTCGTCCCCAGCTTCCCTCCCGCAGCAACCGGCACCCCGCCACAACACTGCGTGGCCCGCATTACTTCACAGGGAACTTCGGCTCCGACCGGGCCGCCGCCAGTACCCTGAATGTTGTCGACCGGGCCCGCACCCTCTATGCCAACCGCTGCTGCCCGACCTGCACCTATCCCATTGTGGAGCCGGTGGAACTCGACGACGCGATGGTCAACCGCAACGGCCAACCGATCCCCGGCACCGCCACCCTGATCGGCTTCCGCTGCGACGCCTGCGACAGCGAATGGCCCGCCAGCCACAACGGCTGAGAAGATCTCGCATTGAATATCGCTCCCTGTGGCATGCCTGCAGCCGTTAGCAGGCATGCCCAGCGTCTATCGGGTCGCGGCCTTGCTCCGCGTCCGCATGAGACGCACTTTATCGAGGAGTCGCGCCTCGGTGATCCATACCCACAGCCGTTTTTAAGAAACAGCGCGTGCATGTCTTGGATTTCCAGAGACCCACTTTCAGGTGGTGATTCGCACGAGGCCACCCTCGAAAACATCGACAACTCCCGCATCAAACACGCGACTGGGACGGGATGCGTCTTCATGCGTGAGACGTGAAAACAAGGCGATCGGGAGTGGTCTTACCTTTGATTCGCCCCTCGGGTGGAAAGTCGCAGAGGTGAACTTGGCACTTCGTTCATCACGGCTTCAGCTGCCGTCCTTCCACGTCATGGGAACACCTTCGCCGGAGTGAACGACGGCTTCGTAGGAGTTTACTCCGGCTGCCGTGGCCAGCATGCAGACTTCGGTGCGGGCCGAGATGTTGGCCACCAGTGCCTGCGTTTTTCCGCGAAACGGCTTGTACCAGCGGGCGGTCAGGCGGCTTCGCACCCATCCCGCATCGGAGAGGAAGCGGAACAGGGTTTTCTTCTGTTCGGATTCGGCTTCATCATCCAGACTCAAGGTGAGCACGACGTCCATGATTACAAATCTCCGCGCGGAAAGTTGCTCCCCGGGATCTCCACACCGGGCGGATCCCATGGAACACCCTTCATTCTACGACGGAATCACCAACGGTTGAAAGCCCCTGGATGGTGTCGCGGGGTGATGGAAGCGAAAGTCGAACCGGCTTCGTCTTCCGAAACCGGGCATCGCGTACACCATGAGAGTTATGGGGAGAGAGTTACAAGGACGGCGATGAGTTGAACGGAATTGCTTCCAAGGTTCTCATGGAAAAGTTGGGGCACAAACCGGGGCAGTCACCAGCCATCTTGGGCAATCTGGAGTCCGCAGCGGCTTGGACCGGAAACGAAGAAACCCCTGTTTTTCAGGGGTTTTGCGAACTGGTGACAGTTGGTGAAGTGTCAAAGGATTACCCCGCCAGGATTCGAACCTGAACGTGCAGGACCAAAACCTGCTGTGCTACCGTTACACTACGGGGTAAGAGCCGGAAGGGCTCGAGGCCTTTCCGACGCATGGAGTTTAGTCCCGCTTCGGAAGACCGGCAAGCCAAGTTGCCAGACTGCCTGCGGGAAACACTGGAGCTCATCGGCGGCGGAGAGTCCTGGCCGTGCCCTGCTGTGATTGCCAACCGCTCTTCCCAAGCGTCTTTCGAAAACGACAAGACGACGGAGGGCGTGGTTCGCGCTCCGTCGTCTCATCGAAGGGAAATGAGGGGGATTTCCCGCAGGAACCGCTGGCCCAAACCTTATGGGGTCTTGGGGATCTGGTTGAGTTGGTCCAGAATCTGATCGTTCTGGTTCTCGATGTCGTTGTTCTGGCTGACGGCGACCGCGCCCAGGACGACGCTGGCGATCACGCCGGAGGTGAGCAGCACCATGCCGGGGGTGACGCCGCCGAACTGACCACGGACGGCGGGTGCCTGCGAAACCATGGTCAAACCGGGCTTGGCGGCGGGAGGAGCGGTTCGTTCCGTCCAGACGCGAACCGCACGTGTCTCATTCCCGGCGGTGATGCGGTAGACGCCCCCCTTGAGGCCCTTGACGGCGAACTGGCCTTGGGCATCGGTGTTGGTCTGGGCGATGGATCCGTCGGCGGTGGCGATGTCGACCATGGCACCTTCCAACGGCAGTCCTTGGCCATTCACCAGACGGCCACGAAGTTCACCCTGCACGAGCGACACATCGGCTGTCTGTCCGGCATCTGCGGCGGGAGCAACAGGCTTCACAGCAGCCGGGGTGTTGACGGCGGGGGCACTGAAGCCACCGCCGGTCGGCGAGTTCCCCGCCAACGCGAAGCTATGGGGTGTGAGCATGCCGGCGGCAACCAGAGCCACGACGGCGGCTCGCGTGAATTTCGTGGTTCGCATCATCGATCCTTCGAGAACGGGGAACTGGAAAGGGAAGGGGCAGGCCGCACTGCGATTCAAAAGGGCAGAGGTGATCTTGCTGGCGTGGATCCTGGCACTTCGGGCCACATCGCGATGAATGGGATTCATTTCGATGTCGACATCGGAGGGCGTGGATCGAGCAGGATCTCGATGGTCCGCGCGGGCTGCGTAACGGTTTGGGTGTGGGAACTGGAATGTGGTCAGGGAGGATGCCGGTTGGCAGGAAACAGATTGGAAGCGGGCGGGTTGGCCATTCCTCAAGCTGGATTCGATCAGACGGAACTGCCGATTCAAGTTTGGCGAAAAGACTCAAGCGGGGGGAATCTGCCGCAAGAGACGAAATGCGTCAACCTCAGTTCCCGATTATTTCAGGAGCATTCCGGAATCGCTCAAGTTGCCTGAAGCAGTACGGAATTCCGCTCTCGACAGATCCGGGCGACATCAGGTATGACGCCATTCCCTTCCTTGTGATTCCCTCCGGATGAGCCCTTCGCGGCTGATCGCATCCCTCGACTGAAACCGTGCCTTCCCCTCCCCCAGCACGACTTGTCCCATGAACTTCCTTCAATCACTGCAGAAGCAGTTCACATCGCTGTGGAGTTCCATGAACTCCGCCCAGCGGGTTTCGTTGATCCTCGCGCCGGTCCTTCTGGTGGTCGGCTTCAGCGCGCTGCTCTGGACACGTTCCGCCACGGGGATGACCGCCCTCTCGTGGGGCAAGGCCTTCACCACGGAGGAACTGATCACCGCTGAACATGCCCTCATGCAGGCGGGTCTCACCAACTTCCAGCGGCAGGGACGCATGCTGCTGGTTCCCGAAGCCGAGAAGGATCGCTACAACGCGGCCCTCCTCGAATTCGATGCGATGCCCGAGGATCTCGGCTCGCAACTCCTCAAGCATTACGAATCACTCAGCCCGTTCATCACCGAGAAGCAGCGGCACGAGATGCGTGAGGCAATGCTGCTGAAGGAAGTGGCCCAGACCCTCAAGGCGATCCCCAACGTCGAGGATGCCCGGGTCGTCATCGCCAACCCCAACCGCAGGAACTCCTGGAGCCAGAAGGGAACCGTCACCGCCAATGTGACGATCACTCCCAAAAAGGGGCGTGATCTCTCCACCCGTCTGGTGGCCTCCATCCGGGCGGCGGTCGCCAGCATGGTGCCGGATCTCAAGACCTCGGATGTGACGGTGTTCGATCCCGTCAACGAAGTGACTTACGCGGGGGATGCCGCCGACGATCCCTTGAGCAGCCAACTTGTGCAGCGGATCCGGGAACTGACCCGGCAGTACGAATCGCAGATCGCCAAGAGTCTCGCCTACATTCCCGGCGTCAATGTCACGGTTCATGTCGACATCGAAAATCTGAAGTCGTCGGTGATCCGCACGCAGCAGATCGACCCGAAGAAATCGGCCCCGGTGATCTCCAACGAATTCACCGTGAACGACACTCAATCGCAGCGGGCGCCGCGCGGCGAGCCCGGCCAGGTCGCCAATCGACCCGCCAGTGTGGGTGGCGGTGCCGGGAGCGACCGCAGCCGACAGATGACCGAATCGGACAACCGGGTCGTCAACGGAGTCAGCTTCGAGATCAGCGAGAAGCAACTCCTCGCGGCCATGCCCAAGGCCGTGCAGGTGAGCATCAGCGTGCCGCGCGACTACTACCGCGGCATCGCGGCGCAGAGGGTGGCCGGCGGGGAAAAAGATCCCGCGCTCACCGAAGTCCCCGCCATCGAGAAAGAGGTGCTCGCCTCTGTCTCGAAGAGCGTGACCCGTCTCATTCCGGCCGATTCACCGACGGATGCGATCGTCGTCAACACGGTCGACACGCTTTCCAAGGAAATCCCGGCTGTCGAAATTCCTTTCACTGAAACGCTGTGGCAGTTCCTCCGCGAATATGGCAGCACGCTCGCGCTGGGTGCGTTCGCCCTGTATGTGGTGCTGGTCCTTCGCAAGTCGATGGGTAGCCTTGCCGCTTCCTCGACAAGCGACGCCCGCGGCGGTGCGGCGGGAGGCCTCAATCTGGCCACACCGGGTGGCGGGCCGGAAGCGGCGATGGCCGTCGCGGCGCTCAATGGGGCCAGCGTCACATTGCCACCTAAACCCGCCACACGGCGCGATCAATTGCAGGCGATCGTCAGAGACAACCCCGAAGCGACTGCCGCCTTGTTGGGCAAATGGATCCAGGCCGCGAAATGACCACAAAACATGAAATGTGAATGAGAGACGTTTCCGGACATGCCCGCTCCCAGCAGCGGGGCATGCCACCCCGCTGAACTGCCCATGACTTAAGGTGCTTATCCCGTGGATGCGATTCGCAAAGCTGCCATACTGCTGCTCAGCATGGAGAAGCCCCTCGCCGCCGAGGTGTTGGCCAGCATGACGCGCGACCACGTCGAGCGGGTCACGCTCGAAATCGCCAAGGTCGATGACGTGACCCGCGAACAGCAGGAAAGCGTCTTCGACGAGTTCTTCCAGGGGGTCGGCGACCTCACACCCATCGAACGGGGCGGCCTGGGGGCCGCCAACGAATTGCTCGAACAATCGCTCGGCAAGGAGCATGCGGGCCAGATCTTGGAGAACGTCCGCCAGTCGATGAACTCGGTGCCGTTCTCGTTCCTGCACAAGGCGGGTGCCGAAAACCTTTTGACGTTCATCTCGGAGGAGCATCCGCAGACGATCGCGCTGATCATGTCTCACCTGCCGGCGGCGCTGGCGGCGGAAGTGCTCAGCGGGCTGCCTTCGCTGCGGCAGCTGGAAGTCATCCGCCGCATCGCGGGGATGGAACAGACCAGTCCGGAGGTGATTGCGACGATCGAAAAATCGCTGCAAAGCCGTATGACGAACATGATCAACCAGCAGCTGGAGAACGCGGGGGGTGTGCCGATGGTGGCGCAGATCCTGAACGTCACCGACCGCATGACGAACAAGGGAATCCTCGAGAGCCTCGATCAGGAAGACAGCGAGCTGGCCGACGAGATCCGCCGGCTGATGTTCGTCTTCGACGACCTGCTCAAGCTCGACAACAAGTCGATTCAGTCGCTGCTCAAGGAGGTCGACAACAGCCAATGGGCCCTCGCCCTCAAGGGGGCTTCCGAAGAGATCAAGCAGAAGATCTTCGGCAACCTGTCGCAGCGTGCGGCCGAAATGCTCAAGGAGGAGATCGAATATCTGGGAGCCGTCCGGCTGTCGGATGTCGAGCAGATGCAGCAGCAGATCGTCGACGCCGTCCGCCGGTTGGAAGACGCCGGCGAGATCGTCGTCGCCGCAGGCGGCGGCGAGCAGTTTGTGAATTAAGGAAATGGGTGTTGGGTATTTGGTGTTTGGCATTTGAAATCTGTCATCTCCGACTCCACGCACCAAACATCCTCCTCCAATAGCCAACACCAAATACCAAACCTCAAATATCAACCCCACATGTCCACCGGCTCGCGAATTCTGAAGGCAGGGACGACCCAGACGGGCCAAGGCCCTGTCGTCTTCAATTACGACGACCTGCAGACTCAGGGCGAGGCTTATCTTCAGAAGGTGCGGGAACAAGCTGGTGGCTTGATCGCGGAGGCCCGGCAGCAAGCGGCCAAGATTGTCCAGGAGGCCCGAGCGGAAGCAGCGGAACGTGGATATCGCGAGGGAGAGACCCGTGCCCGCAATGATGTCCAGCAACTGACGCAGGCCGCCGTCGAAACGCAGGTGACTCAGAAGCTTTCGAGCATCATCCCCGCGATCGAACAAGCGGCGGGACAGATCCAGCAGCTCAGATCCGACTGGGTTGCCAAGTGGGAAACCCTGGCCGTCGAACTGGCGCTGGCGATCTCCGAACGACTCCTGCGGCAGAAGCTGGCTCTCGATCCGGCGAACATCACACCCATGGTCCGTGGCGCGCTCGAACTCGCCTCGCGCGAACAACTGACACTCGCGATCCATCCGCTCGACTGGGCGGCGCTGGGCGAACAGGAAGGGCTGCGCGTTCTGGCTGCGATGGCCGGGTGCGGAGAAGTGACCGTGCGGGAAAACTCCAGCCTGTCGCGCGGCAGTTGTGTCGTCTCCACACTGCATGGCGAGATCGACGCGCGGCTGGAAACCATGCTCGACCGCATGGCCAGTGAACTTCTCGGCACCGCCGACCGACGCTTCAAGACCATCCCAGCAACTGCACATGTCACTGGAGAACCGGCATGACGACTCTCGTCGAACATGCCCGGCAAGTCTTGCCAATGGGCCTCTCAGGTCGCATCGACCGTGTCGTGGGACTGACGGCGGCGGTTATCGGTTTCCCCGCGCCTTTGGGGGCACGCTGTGCCATCGACCGCGATCATGGCCAGGCCATCGAGGCGGATGTCGTCGGCTTTCGTGGCGAAGAAACACTGCTCATGCCGCTGGGCGAACTGACGGGTGTCCGCCGGGGAGCCCGCGTGCGGCTGATGGAATCGGTGCCGTGCGTGAATGTCGGCGCGGGTTTGTTGGGGCGGATCATCGGCAGCCGGGGCCAGTTTTTGGATGAAGGCCCCAAGCCGCTCTTGGCCCATCGCGCCGATCTGCACAACAAACCTCCAGGCCCGCTCGAACGGCCGCGCATCGCGAAGATCTGGCAGACGGGGGTCAAGGCGATCGACGGCCTGCTGACATGCGGCGAAGGCCAGCGGATGGGGATTTTCGCGGGGAGCGGTGTCGGCAAGAGTACGCTCCTCGGGCAACTCGCTCGGCACAGTTCCGCCGATGTCAACGTCGTCGCGCTGATCGGCGAACGAGGGCGTGAAGTCCGCGAGTTTCTCGATCGCGACCTGGGGCCGGAAGGTCTCGCGCGGAGTGTCGTCATTGTCGCGACGGGCGACGAACCGGCCATCCTGCGGCTGCGGGCGGCCTGGATGGCCACCGCGATCGCCGAGCATTTTCGTGATGAAGGCCGGCGTGTCGTCTTGATGATGGACAGCGTCACCCGCTTCGCCCTCGCCCAGCGGGAGATCGGCCTGGCGGCGGGCGAACCACCGGCCACACGGGGCTACCCGCCGAGTGTCTTCGCGATGCTACCGCGACTGTTGGAACGCAGCGGTTGTTCGCCGACGGGAAGCATCACCGGGCTGTACACGGTGCTGGTCGAAGGGGACGACACCAACGAACCGATCGCCGATTCCGTCCGCGGGATTCTCGACGGGCACATCGTCCTCTCGCGGAAACTCGCCCAGCAGGGACAGTATCCCGCGATCGATGTGCTGCAAAGCATCTCGCGTTCGATGAACGATATCACGCCGGTGGAACACCGCCAATGGGCGCAGGTCGTGCGGCAGCTCATGTCGTCGTACCAACAGAATGAAGACCTCATCTCGATCGGGGCCTACCAGAGCGGCTCGAACGCGATGATCGACGCCGCCATCCAGGCGCGGTCGCAGATCCTGTCGTATCTGGCCCAGAAGCCGCACGAGCAGACACCCTTCAAAGAGAATCTCGCAATGCTGGAACGACTCGCCCGGCTGCGGGATCTCCTGGGTCGAAAGCCAGCTGCCGCGAACACATAGCAAGCTACCGCTGAGCGAAATGCGAAGCGCACAAAGTCAGGTCAAGTCCTCATTTATCAAACTCCTTTTCCAACTCCGGTAAGCCCCCTTCATGGCCAAGTCGCGGTTCACATTGCAGAGCGTGCTGCTGATCCGCGAGCGGGAGCGGGATGTGGCGCGCCGGCAGATGGGCCAGGCGATCGCCCTCATCGAACAGATCGAAGCCGAGCTTCGCGCCGGGGAAGAGGCCCGGGCCGTATGCTCTGTTGAACTCGGCCAATTGATGGCCCAACGGACGATCAATATCGAGGCGGTCAATATCCGCCGGTATCACCTCGGTCGACTCGACATCGAGATTCTGGGAGTGAAGTCGCGACTCCAAGCGGGTCGCGAGATTCTGGAAAAGTGTCGTCAATTGTTGGTTCTCGCCGATCAAAAGGTGAAGGCCATCGAGCAGATCCGCGAGAAGCGGGAGCTTGAGGCCTTGCACGAAGCCATCCAAATCGAATCGCGTGAACAGGAAGAAGCCTGGCAGGCGGGACAGGGTTCACCATGATGCGTCTGCTGAAAATGATGTTGTTCCTCGGTGGGGCGATGTCGCTGGTCGTCGTGTTGGGGCAACTCGCCCTGGTGGCGATGCTGTGGCGACAGGGGAGTCTTTCCGCCCGCACCATCGCCGAGATCCGCTTGGCACTCGCGGGGCAACCGGCGCTGGAAGTGGCCGTGGTGGATGTGGCCGAGGGACCACCGGCGATTTCCGCCGACGAGGTTCAAGACGCCCGCGTGCTGCGGGTGCTGAACCTGGAGATCCGCGAGAAGGAGCTGGATGTCGTCAAGGAGGCGGTCGCCGCCGCGATGAACCAGCTGATTCAGGATCGCGAGGCGCTCGATCAACTGAAGAAGAAGTTCACCAATGAACTTTTGGCGCAATCCAAGCAGCGGCAGAGTGAAGCGACCGATCAGACGCGGGCCGTGCTGTTGGCTTCCCCCCCCGAAGTGGCCGCTTCCCGGCTGATGGAACTTTCGCTGGAGGAGTCGGTGGTGCTGATGCGGGGGATGCCCGAGAAGCAGATCGCCAAAATCCTCCAGCAGTTCGTGGGGACGCCGGACAAGGAGAAACGGGGGCGCGAGATATTCGAATCGCTCGCCCAGGGCGAACCGGATCAAACCCTCATCAACTCGACCCGGCAAGCTCTTTCGCCGAATGGAAACGGTGCTGGCGGATTGTAGGGTCTGTGGTCGATATTCCGAGAAATCCCCGCGTGGCGCCCACACGGCCCGGCACATCCGCCGGCCCGCGCGATCCGCGGGGAGATCGAGGAACTGTGCATGGAAATCCGCGATCCCCGGCAGGTGACGAACTCTCCACTGCCCGGTTCCCTCGAACCGGCGGCGACCGGGAGCGGGACGGATTCGTCCGGAACAAACTCAGCGACGAATTTCACGGTCGACTTCCTGCGGCAGATTCTGCTGAACGGGCCGCAGATCGCGGCGAACAGCTCGGCGGGCTTCACTGCCGGTAACGCCCTTGAACGTGGCTCTCGAAGCGAAACGGCGCGCAGCCGGCGGGACTTGCTGGGCGATCGAGCGACAACCGTGGCGGCTTCGATCCGCGAGCGGCGATCCGGGAACGACCCGAGGTTGGCGCGCGACACGGACGATTCCACCCCGGTGCGAACCTCGGCGACGGAGGACGACCGGCGATCGCGTCGCGAGTCGGGGCGCTCGTCACCATTCGGGTCGCCATTGGGGAATCATCTCAGTGGAAGCGCGTTGCGCCGCGATGCAGGCGATACTTCGCGCGATTCAAAACTCCCCGCTTTGAGACATGATCGCACCGCCGAGGGCGAAGATTCGGCGCACGCCGCCGAAGATGCCGAACTTCTGGAAAGCGATCCTTCGGGTTCGATCGAATCCAGCGGCGAAGTGGTCGCCGGGCCGGTGCAGGATGCAGTTCTCGGCGAGGTGGATCCGACTGGCATCGAGGGTGCGCGAACAGAGCCAGCCCTTGGTGCATTGGAGGAGGATGCGCTGGAAATCTCGCACGAGGTTGAGACCGCCCAGTCGACCAGCGGCGATCCCTTGAGTGTCGGAACGCCACAATCCTCACATTCATCGAACTCGGGCAGTGGCACGAACGCCTACAAAGCGGGTTCTAGCGGTCGCAACACGCCTGCGGAAGCCACGGGTCAAGACGCATCTAACGTGTTGCCCGGCAACGGAATTCAGGTTCCATCCGAGGGAAGCGTACCAGTCGATGACGACGGAAACGTCGTCCCGCAGGAAGCGTCCCCCGTGTCTTCCGTGAGCCAAGCCACAGCGTATCCCACAGGCAACGCGATTCTTCTGGAATCCCGTGCGGAAGCGGTGCGCGCGATGCGGGGCGACTCGACTTCCTCGCTCTCCTCCTTCCGGCGATTGCTGGCGGAAGGGACTGGCGCTCAAAACGCCAAAGTTCACGGTGCGGAATCCGAGTCTTTTACGAAGTCCGCCGCGAGTGAAAGCCAGATCGTGGCGTTGGACGCGGGAGACCTCGAAGCCAGCGATGATTCCGCTGCGCTGCCACAGGTGGCGGGTGCGGATGGTGTTCCTACTCTGGCGGCTGTGCCTGGATCGCCACCGGAAGTCGCCCCGGCTGTATCGTCTTCGCTAGATGGCGTGAGGGATCTCCTCCTGGAATCGGCGGCACAAATCCCCGCCCTCGGCACCGGCAGTTTGCAGACTCGCACCGAGGCGCAGAACAATCGTCAGTTTGGTCGTCAATCCGGAGGCGGCTATTCCTCGGGCCGTTCCAACAGTGCGGCTCCGGCGTCAGGCCCACAGGCCGGGGGACTGCCCTCAGGCTGGCAACCAGCGGGTTGGAATCCGGTGGCGGGATCGGCCCCATGGATGTCGGCTGGTTCCCATCCCAGCAGCGCGGCCACGTCGGCGGTAATCGCTGCGGCCGCCAGAACTGGCGGTGCACCGATCGCCCCATTGTCGTTCGCCGCCGCTCTGGCTTCGGCCGCTTCAACGGGAAGCGTCTCCTTAGTTGATGCGAAGGGGCAGGCCGCCTCCGATTCGCTTGTTGGTGGTAGCCCGACTGCCGATGGCGAGCTTCCCGTCGCCACACCGGTAACGACGGCTGCCACGAATGGCGTCGGGCGAGTGGCCAGCGCCGCCCCTACGACCAGCTCCGAGATCGCCATCAGTCAAGTCGCCCAGAGGATTCTGGATTCCACGGCCAACGGGATCCTGACAGCCGCCCGATCGGAGCAGAACTTCTCGATCGTCCTGTCGCCGGAAAACTACGGCGAACTGACGATCGATGTCCGGCAGAACGACGAGGGGGTGAGTGTCCGCCTGGAAGCCACCACTGGGGCCGGACACGAATTGCTCAGCGGCCACCTGGCCGAACTGCATGAACTTCTGGAGCAGCGGGGACTCGCGGTCGATCAGATCACGGTCGATCGCATCGAGGCCCCTCGGGATGTCGCGGCACCCTCGCAACCGGAGGGGGATCAGAACGCCGACGATCGATCCCGGGAGCAACAGGCCCGGCATGACCGGGCCGAGACGGGAACCAATGGCTCAGGGGGTGGAGGTGCCGGGAATTCCCGCTCAGGTGATCCTTCAACCCGGGAACGCCGCATTGACGGGCAGAGGGATTCTGTGGTAGAGGCGACGGGTCGGGAATCACGCGAATCCGTTCCCGCAAAGCCCATCGCCGCCAACGCCGTTTCCAGTGCCAACCCGTTGCGGTGGGAACGGGTCGATATTCAGATCTAAGCCGCCTGCGGGCGGTTAACGGAACCCCGCCGCTGCTCAATGCTGCGGCACTTGCGACAGGAGGTCGCCATGGCCATCGATCCCGTGACCGGTTTGCCCAAGGAAGTCCCGGTCATCCCGAAGGACAAGCAGGGGTTCAACGCGCTCGACACCGAGGCGTTCCTGAAGCTGCTGATCACGCAGTTGCAGAACCAGGATCCCTCCAATCCCATGTCCAACGAGGAACTGCTGTCGCAGATTTCGCAGATGCGAAACCTCACATCGGATCTGGAACTGACCGATTCGCTGGAAAGTCTGACCCTCAGCCAGCAACTCACGAGTTCGACCAGCTTCCTGGGCAAGTCGGTCAAGGGAACCACCGAGGCGGGCGACGCCGTCAATGGAATCGTCGAACGCGTTTTCGTGAAGGACAAATCGTCCTACCTGGTCGTAGGCTCAAAGGAAGTCCCCCTCGGCAACGTCACCGATGTCACCGATGTTGCAGACGCCTCGTAGGCATCGTCCCCCTCAAGCGTGATGGGCGGCGGCGGCGAGTTCTTTGGCGAATCGCTGGATCGTTTGCAGCGATTGCTCGAAGCCTTCCGGCGTCCCCGCTCCGTCGAGATGGCGCACGATCGCCGAGCCGACGATCGCCCCATCCGCCTTGCCGCGCAAGGCTTCGATCTGCGCCGGTTGGCCGACACCGAAGCCTACACACAGCGGCAGGGACGTTTTCTCCCGCAGCAGTTTGAGGCCCGCTTCGATCTCATGCGCCACCGCCTCGCGCACGCCGGTCGTCCCGGCCACGGCGATGCAATAGATGAAGCCGGAGGCCGTGGCGAGGATCTTATCCATGCGGGCGGCGGGGGTGGTGGGGGCCACCAACTGAATCAGATCGAGGCAGTGACTTTTGGCCTGGGAGGCGAACTCGGCGGCTTCATCCCCCGGCAGATCGGGAACGATGAGTCCCGCGAAACCCGCATCTTTCGCCGTCTTGAGGAACGTCTCCGTCCCCATGCGGAAGATGATCGCGAACGAAACCATTCCCACCAGCGGCGTGGCGACAGTGGCCGAAGCCTGTTTCACCGTCGCGAACAGATCCGCCAGCTTGAGGTGCTTCCCCAGCGCCCGCGTATACGACGACTGGATCACCGGGCCGTCGGCGATGGGATCGCTGTAGGGAAAGCCAATCTCGATCAGATCGGCACCGGCCGCCGCCAGCGTCTGGATCAGGCGGATGGTCGAAGGGAGATCCGGGTCGCCAGCGGCGATGAACGGGATGAACGACATCTCCCCCGCGGCGCGACGGACGGAAAGGGCGCGGGTGATGGGCGATTCGGCCATGGAGCGGGCTTCTCGAAGCGGGAAGATTCGTGCATGTCATGTCGGGTTCGCTGTGCGAACCATGCTGTGTTCACCAAACCGGGCGAAACTAAATCTGCTGGCCGGTCAGTCGAGCGACTTCATTGAGATCCTTGTCTCC
>PNLE01000054.1 GCA_013822855.1 Planctomyces sp. | reverse complement strand
TCGCGGGGAAAGGCGTTTGCTCGAGAACCCAGGCCGACTCGATCCAGCATTTCCGCAGCGGTGACCAGCGCCTTCGCCCGGGGCACGCCTTGAATGAGAAGCGGCACGCACACGTTTTCAGTCGCCGTCAATGCGGGGAGGAGGTTGTATTGTTGAAAGACAAACCCGACATTCTGCGCGCGAAAGCGAACCAGCTTGCCCCCTTTGAGCTGTGATTGCGGGGTGCCGAACAGGTCAACGTCGCCGCTGGTGGGAAAGAGCAATCCCGCCACGATGGAGATGAGTGTCGTTTTGCCGCATCCACTGGGGCCGACGAGCAGTGTCAATTGGTTGGAATAGAACTCGACATCGATTTCGTGCAGCACGCGGTTTCGATTGGCACCGTCGCCGAACTCCTTGACAAGTTTGCGGCAAGCCACTCCGACACTGGGGGTGGTTGCCGGAAACGGCGAGGAGATCGCGGTCGGCTTGGATGATTCCGGGAGGACAGTGCTCACCATGGAAACCTCGTGGTCGAACGGAGCAGTGGACTCCGCAAGATTCGATCAATGATCGGCTCTGTAACAAGCCTAGACGCGAAGTAGAAAATGGCCAGGACATTTACATATCAGCGGGGGTCGATACTTCCGTCACTTTTGGCAATGACTATGGCATGCCTCTAGCGGAAGACAACGGCCGGTTCGAGCGTCAATACTTTACGCAGGCTGAGAGCGCTGGCGAGGACGATGATCAGTGAGACGGCGACACATGTCCCGCCCGCGATTTCCCACATCAGGTGCAAGCCGCGCAGGTCAGGGAGCAGCCGAGAGGTCGCCACAAAGAACAGGGCGGTCAATCCCAGACCGATGGACAGTCCGATGACCCCCACCACGCAGGCTTGCAGCATGATCATGCCGATGATGCCCCAGTTGGTGACACCCATCGCCTTGAGGGCTCCAAATTGTTTAAGGTTTTCGATAGTGAATAAATAGAACGTCTGCCCGGCGATCGCCGTTCCGACGATGAAACCGAGTGTGATCGTGATCCCGAAATTTACGGGAATACCGGTGTTTTCCAGGTAATACTTGATGTTGAGCCAGATGAATTCCTCGTATGGCATGGCGACAAGGCCGGTCTTGTCACCGATGGATCGGGTCTGGGAATTGATGCGGTTGCAGACATCTCGGATCGAGTAGCCCTCGCGAGGAGCGGCCGCCACGAAGGAGAGTTGTTGACGCTCGCTGGCGACGAACTGCACCGCCTGCGAATAACGGGTGTAGACCACGGGAAACGACTGGAACGGGGCGGAGACATCGCAGATGCCGACGATCACAGCACGCTTATCGTTCATTTCAACTTCGCGGCCTGTTTCCAGCGGTTGGTTGGGCCACAGGAACTGGTAGCCGAACTTGTCGATCAGGATGGCATCGGGGCGTTTCAAGTCGCGGACGTCGCCGAGGATCATCTTGGCGGGAGCACCGACGAGGGATTGATCATCGACCCCCATGAGGATCACTTGGCGGAAGTTTCCTGTTTCGATCTTGGCGCGGGCGAGGCCTTTATAGAGTCTGACGGCCCAGTCGACACCTTCCACGCCACGGATCCGATAGAGGTCGCTATCGGAGAGCGGCTTGATTTCGTCGGCATTCTGCAGATAGGGATCCATCACCCAGATCTTGGCTTCACGCACATCCGCGACGGGATTCGCTGTACGCAGGATGATGCCGACGAAGATCGAGCACTGCTGGGCGATGAGCAATACTCCAAAGCCCACGCCGAAGACCGTCCCGAGATACTTCACGGGATCGCCGTTGAGCATTTTCCAAGCCACCCAGTTCATCGCAGATCCTCGAATTCACGGGACTCTTCAAGGCAACTATTCATCGCGGCCGACACTAAAGGTCAACTTGCGGCGCTTTCATGGGCGAGCGGACGCTTCGCCACAGCAGCCAGCCCCGCGATCGAGAACTGGTAGATATGTTCGGCGATCTGATCGACGGTGAGTTCTTCATAGATCGCATCGCCTGCCAGCTGCCGGGCGATTGCTTGATGCACGTGGTAGAAGAGCACTTGTCCCACGATGCTGAAGCCAGATTTCCAGACGGTTTCCTCGGAAACCTCATCCCCCACCAATCTCCGGATGATGTTCTTGAGCAATGTTGCCATGGGCCGCAATTGCAGTTCGATCACCTCCCGCCCCTCGGCGGTTTGCCGGGTCATCTCCCAAAGCATGATTTCCAGATGCCACGCCGGCTTCTGGCTGGCCAAGTGTTCGCGAACCATCTCCAGAATGTAAAACTTGAGTTGAATGAGGGGAGGCTGAGTCTTGAGCTGCTCTTCGGCCATTTGCAAGGCAAGGTTGTCCTTGCAGGCATGGACATGTTGCAGGACGGCCTTATAGAGCTTGCGCTTGTCGCCGAAGTAGTATTTGACGGCGGCGACGTTGGCCTTCGCCTCCTGGCAGATCTCCCGCACGCCTGCCGCGTCGAATCCCTTGTCGGCGAAGATGACCCCCGCCGCTTCGATGAGACGGGTTTTCGTATCGTCTTGAACCGCCACCATGGTAATCAATCCCGAATTCAAACAAACGTTTGCTTCATGCTAACCATTCGGCCGAGCGTGTCAAACACTTGTTTGAAAATTCGCAGGATTCACTTTTCAGACGCGGAAAACATCGCTTCCAATCGTGGTCGACACGAATTGCGGTCAACGAAAGTAGCGGAAGAAGTCAGGCAGGGAATGTTTCTTTGTCGTGGATTTCATGACAGGGAGTTCGCGATGACTGGTTTCTCGATGCATCACCCAAATATTTTGATTGAAACACTTTGCGTGAATTTCATGCCCCTGGATCCAATGAGGTCGAAACGACTTTGGCAGTCAGTTCCACCTGGATTTTACGCCCGAATGCGAGTGAGTGAACATTTCTGTCATTCCCGGGATTTTGGCGGAATTTTCAGGAGAGTCACTTTATTACGGTCGTGCAACATGGGAGAGTCATTGAAGACTAACCAGCCTTGAAGCGGCAGAATTCCCCGGACGTTTCGCGTTTTCGGGACGATAGCCTTCATACAGCGGGCCACGCTGATTCTGGCGAGTCGCAACCATCGCCATGATGGAGCTGACGCCAACCGCGTCATGCAAGCCATAGAGAATGATTCTCGTTCGGCTTTCTGGCGGCCCCGTGTTTCACTTCTCTTCTTTGTCGTGTCGGAGCGATTTGACAATGGCCATGCTCATCACCGGCATGGGGACCGCCACCCCTGCCTCGCATATTCCGCAAATGGACGCTTACTCGGCCATGCAGCAGACCTGCTGCGAATCGGACGAACAGCGTCGCGTCATGGAAATGATTTACCAGGGATCCGGTGTGAAGCACCGCGGCTCCGTCCTTGTCGGTGCAGAACCCGATGACTTCATCAAGTCCGATGTCCGCGACGAATTCTTCTTCTACGAGCGTGAAGGGGATGAAGACCGCGGCCCCACGACCCACGAGCGGATGCAGCAGTACGAAACGCACTCGCTTCCCCTGGCGCTGCGTTCAACGACTCAGGCCCTCAAAGATTCCGGCCAAGATCCCAGCGAGATCACGCATCTGGTGACCGTCTCGTGCAGCGGTTTCAACTCTCCCGGCTTCGACATGGGCCTCATCGAAGAGTTGGGCCTCAACCGCAACACCTCCCGCACACACGTCGGCTTCATGGGTTGCCACGGTTCGTTCAACGGTTTGCGGGTGGCCCATGCCTACACCGCCGCCGATCCCGACGCCGTCGTCCTGATGTGCTCGGTCGAACTTTGCAGCCTGCACCACCACTACGGTTGGACCACCGACAAAGTGATCGCCAACGCCCTCTTCGCCGATGGTTCCGGCGCGGTGATCTGCCGTTCGACGCCCAACGTCGACAAGCAACCTGCCTACAAGCTGGTCAAAAGCGGTTCCTACCTGATGCCCGACACCCAGTTCGCCATGAGCTGGCGGATCGGCGATCACGGCTTCGAGATGACCCTTTCGCAGAAAGTCCCCGCCCTCATCGAGCAGCATCTGCTCACCTGGCTGCGGCCGTTCCTCGCCAAGCAGGGCCTGAAGATGGAAGACATCGCCGGCTGGGCGATCCATCCCGGTGGCCCGCGAATCCTCGATTCGTGCGTGTCAGCGTTGTCACTTTCGAGCCGGGATGTGGCTCCCGCCCGGGAAATCCTCGAAAAGCACGGCAACATGTCCTCTTCGACGATCCTCTTCCTCTTGGATCGCATGCGCCAGGAAAACATCAACGGTCCCGTCGTCGCCCTCGGCTTCGGCCCCGGTCTGACAATAGAAGCCATGCTGCTGGAAGCTGGCAATCGATAGTCGTCTCGTGACCCAGTGAAATTGGAATCAGCCGGTCAATGCCGCCAAGGCACTGACCGGCTGATTTTCTTTTCAGTGCTACCTCCTCAGAACCAAGTTTGGTTGCTTTGTCGCCTTTCTGGCGATCGGGTCGAGCCGATTGTGACGGTTCTGCTCCCAGTGGCGTTTGCACGGACAGTGTTCGCCCGCTGTACGAATTGAGCGGGGCAGGGCCGATACTTCCGGCATGAAGACGAAAGCCGCAACGGAACTGGTGGATTTGCTTGGCATGCCTTCCCGGCTGCTGGATCTTCATCCCGATTGCCGCAAAGTGCTGGAAGCCTATCAGCCGCCACGACCCCCTGGTACGGGTGGTGAGACCTGGATGCCGCGACTGACGCAACTGGAGGGTGTTAACCACCTCGTCCTGTCGGCCGCCCACGGCAAACTCGTGGCTTGGGGGCTACTCCGCTTCGAATTGGCCGAAGCCCAGTTGGGACTTCGCTACCAGCTCACTCCGGAAGGCCGATCCGCGTTGGGTTACGGCTTCTCGGTGGTGTCCGAGGAGTCGATGGACGAGGGCGACACCGCTGGTGAAGAATCGGTGGTGGCAATCCGTGAGGTTTCGTCGCCGGCGGGGGAACTGTTGCCCGCTTGAGTGGAATTCGCCGTGGAGGTGATGTTCTCTTTCGGTGGACCATCCAACAGCTGCGAGAGGAGTTCGAGCGCACCCTCTTTCTCGATGAACTCGCGGAAGCGGGTGATTTCTCGCGGCGGCAGGAAGAGCGCTAGCGATGGTTCCAGAAAGATCATCAGTTGTGCCGCCACTCCCGCCAGCGGCTGGCAAGACTCGATGACCATCATCGCGGGCATATCGAGTTTTCGCTGACGCAGCTCCCGTGCGACCCATTGAGCCAGTTCGCGGTCGGCATCGGCCAATGGCGGCTTCCGTGGCATGGCGAACGCATTGCAGAAAAACTGGCTCCAGGAATTCACCGGGCATCCCCTTGGCCGGAAAGAGGAGGAGCGACAACCTCGGTCGTGTCCGATGTCGTCTTCTCTTGTGGCTTGGCCAACACACGCGAGAGGCCGATGCCCAGTTTTTGCAGGGATTCGATGGTCTCGCGGAGCGGAACTGGAATCGGTTCGGTCTGACTTCGCGGCACGACATGCAATGTTCCCGTCCAAGGGCTGGGCACATTCGGCACGAAGACCACCAGTTCATCGGTGGGGCCATTTCCCCCCGTCTCGTCCATCACGATCCCCACCTGCTGGCGGTCGATGAACCGCACCAGAACGGCCTTGCGGCCACTGGGCGAATCGAGACCCACCATCCCTTCTCCCATCGCCTTGATGAGCGAATAGCCGGGCAGGTTCGAGAGGATCACCGATTCGATCTTGGCGACCAACCACTGCGCCAGCCGGGTTTTGGCCAACAATCCTGCCACGAAACAGATGGCGACGACGACACCGATCGCCACCAGGAATGCGAGCGAATTCCCGCGCACCGTGCTGAAGGGGAGGTGCCGCATCAGCGGTTGAATCGTCCGGTAGGCAAATCCCAGGGCCTCCCCGACCAGGTAGACCACTAGCATCAAGGGGACCAGAATGAAGACTCCGCCGATGAGTGTCGCCTTGGTGAACTCCCAGAGTCCCCGGCTGATCAACAGGCTTCGCGTCAACCATGTCATGCTGGATCGGCCCTCTTGGCGGACTTCAAGGAAAATCGACTCGTCCATACAACCGGAGTGAGTCCGCGGGTCGAATCGTCAAACCGACGGGAAGAGGCGTATTCTGACAGGTGCGTTCGCCGTGCCAAGCCCTATAATGGCGACGCCTCAAACTCAACGCCTCTTTCCCGACTGGTGCATCCCAAAAACCGGAGGGACTCGGGTGATCCAATCATCCTTGGAGAGGCGAGCGGCGAGTTTGAAGTTTCCTGTGAGACGGGTGGCATGAGGCCGCGATGTGGTCGTCAGGGTCGACGAATCGGTTGTTGATGAAATCCTCCTGTGATGGATGACTCGGGTCATCCATCACAGTGACACAACGGATAACGTGCCGCATGACGACAGTTACGACTTCGATGGTCGGTTCGAAGCAGCATCATACCCTGCCAAACGTGCCTCGCCCGGCTGCATATGGGGAACCTGCCCAGGTGCGGGACTTGCTGGCCCGCTTGAGCCTGCCGTTGGCCGTCACATCGACAGCCCGTTCATCCAGTGATGTGCCTGCTGGCGACTCGCCGCAAGACATTCAGGTCGAGGCCTGGACCGGCAGCACAAAGGGCCATTTACTGGGGATGGTTCCCGCCCTCCTGCCGCGACAATTGGGATCGCCAGCGTTTTGCCGAGATCATGGCGTGCAATACGCCTACATGTCGGGTGCGATGGCGGCGGGCATCGCCTCCGAGTCGATTGTGGAAGAAATGGCCGGCGCAGGCATGGTGGGCATCTTCGGAGCCGCCGGGCTGTCCCCGGAACGTGTCGAGCAGGCGTTGGTGCGGCTGGAGCAAAGCTGTGCGGGCAAGCCCTGGGGATCCAATCTGATTCACAGCCCCAGCGAGACACGGCTCGAAGCCACTGTCACGGATCTGTATCTCCGCCGGAAGGTGCGACTGGTGGAAGCCTCGGCCTTTCTGGATCTGACGGCGAACATCATTCGCTATCGCCTCGCCGGGATTCACCAGCGGGGAAGCGAAATCATCACACCGAACCGGGTGGTGGCGAAAGTCTCCCGCGTGGAGGTGGCGACGAAATTCATGTCGCCCCCGCCGGCGAAACTGGTGGCCCATCTGGTCTCCATCGGCGAACTGACCGAAGAACAAGGCCGTCTGGCGGCATTCATCCCCATGGCACAAGACGTGACTGCGGAGGCGGACTCCGGTGGCCATACCGACAACCGGCCCCTGGTGGCGCTGCTCCCCTCGCTGATCGCCTTGAGGGACCGGCTTCAATCGCAGTACCGCTTCCCAGAACCCGTGCGTGTGGGCGCGGCAGGTGGGATCGCCACCCCTCAATCGACGGCGGCGGCCTACGTCATGGGTGCCGCCTATGTCGTGGCGGGGTCGGTTCATCAGGCATGTTTGGAATCAGGTACCAGCGATGTCGTGCGGCAGCTTCTGGCCGAAGCCCAGCAGGCCGATTGCATCATGGCTCCCGCCGCCGACATGTTCGAGATGGGTGTGAAGCTGCAGGTGCTCCGCCGGGGGACGATGTTCGCCATGCGGGCCTCCAAGCTCTACGAGCTGTACCGCACCTATCCCTCGATCAAGGCGATCCCCGAAACCGACCGCCAGCAGATCGAGAAGACCATGTTCCATGTGCCGCTGGAACAGGTGTGGAGGCAGACAGTTGAATTCTTCACCCATCGGGATCCCCGGCAACTGGAGCGTGCCGAGAAGGATCCCAAGCACAAGATGGCCCTCATCTTCCGCTGGTATCTGGGGCAGTCCTCGCGATGGGCCAACCAAGGCTTGCCCGAACGTCGTCTGGACTACCAGATCTGGTGCGGTCCTTCGATGGGGGCCTTCAACGAATGGACATCGGGGACGTTCCTCGCCCAGCCGGCGGAACGCAAGGTGGCCACCGTGGCGATGAATCTGCTCTACGGAGCGGCGTACGTGCAGCGTGCCAATTCGCTCCAGTGGACGGGCTTCCCGGCTCATCCCGATTGGCAGCGGGTCGTGCCGCAGGAGCGACAAACGATCCTGGATCTGCTCCAGTAGAGTGGTTGGGGGATGGTCTTTTTCCTCGGCTGATCCGCACCGGCTTTCCCAGGATTCGCACCGCTTATGTCCGCCTCGCCACGTTCGACATCTTCCTCGAAGCCCGTCACTCCCGCGGAACCCGTGGCCGTCGTGGGTCTTTCGTGTCTTTTTCCGGAAGCGGCGAGTGCCGAAGAGTTCTGGTCGAACGTCCGTCGGGGTGTGGATTGCATCCGCGAGATTCCCTCGACCCATTGGAATGTCGACGACTACTACAACGCCGACCCCAAATCGCCCGACATGACCTATGCCCGGCGGGGCGGCTTCTTGAAGACCGTGGGGTTCGACGCCCTCGAATTCGGGATCTCGCCCAACAATCTGGAGGCGATCGACACGGCCCAACTGCTGGGTCTGGTGGCCGCCAAACGGGCGTTTGAGCATGCGGGCTACGGCAGCGATCGTGACTTCGACCGTACCCGCGTCTCCTGCATTCTGGGAGTCACGGGAACGCTGGAGATGGTGGTTCCGCTCGGCGCTCGATTGGGTCATCCCCACTGGCGGCGCGCTCTCGAAGAAGCGGGCGTCGCCCCGGATGTCGCCGACGATGTCGTGAATCGCATCAGTGCCTCGTATGTCCCTTGGCAGGAGAATTCCTTTCCGGGTCTGCTGGGGAATGTGGTCGCGGGGCGGATTGCGAACAAACTCGATTTGTGGGGCACGAACTGTGTCGTCGATGCGGCTTGCGCCAGTTCGCTCAGCGCGCTGCATCTGGCGGTGATGGAGCTGCAGGCGGGCCGCAGCGACATGGTGCTCACGGGAGGTGTCGATACTTTCAACGACATCTTCATGTATATGTGCTTCAGCAAGACCCCCGCGCTGTCGCCGACGGGCGATGCCCGGCCATTCAGCCAGCAGTCAGATGGCACCATGCTGGGCGAAGGGGTGGGACTGGTGGTCCTCAAAAGGCTGGCCGATGCCCAGCGCGACGGCGACAAGATCTTCGGGGTGATCCGCAGTGTCGGCACCGCCAGCGACGGAAAAGGGACGGCAGTTTACGCGCCCAAAGCCGAAGGCCAAATCCGCTGTCTGGAAGACGCCTATCGCAATGCGGGGGTCTCTCCGACGGAACTGGATCTCGTGGAAGCCCACGGCACGGGAACCAAAGTCGGCGACGCAACCGAGATCAAGGGGCTGACTCATGTCTTCGAAGCGGCCCGGGCGAAATCCCCGCGTTCGGCGGGCAATCCCTGGTGTGCCGTGGGATCGGTGAAGTCGCAGATCGGGCATACGAAAGCGGCTGCGGGGATCGCCAGCCTCATCAAGGTGATTTTGGCTATTCACCATGAAGTGCTCCCTCCCACAATCAAGGTGGAAGAGCCGGCGGATGCTTTCCGGCAGGCGAACAGCCCCTTCTATGTGAACGCGAAGAGCCGGCCCTGGCTACCTCCCGCCGGTCGCGCGCGAAGGGCCGGTGTCAGTGCGTTCGGCTTTGGTGGCAGCAATTTCCACTGTGTTCTGGAAGAGGCCCCACCCGCTTCACGCCCGCCACGCGTCCCAGCGTGGGATGGCTCAGTACAACTGCTCCCCTTCAGTGCGCCGGACGTGACATCGCTCATTTGTCGTATTGATGAATTTCTCCAAAAGTCTTCTGCCCCTGAGAACCGGCTGCGAGTCGCGGCTGCCAACTTGCGGGAAGAGTTCCGCCCGAGTGACTTCTGCCGCCTGGCGATCGTGGCCGAAATTCATGATGACGGCTGGAAAAACCTGGCCAGCCGAGCCATCGAGCAACTCAGGCGAACTTCAAATTCTCTTCCGTCAAAGTCTTCTCCGAACGTCGATATCCAATGGACGTTGCCGGAAGGTGTGGTCTATTCGCAGGGGGCCAGCAATGGCTCGATCGGTCTGTTGTTCCCCGGCCAAGGTTCGCAGTTGCCGGGGATGCTACGGGATCTGGCGTGCCTTTTCCCGGAAATGCGGGATGTCCTCGCCGCCGCCAATGCGGCCTTTGTCGATTTCCGTCGCGACGTTCCGTCACATGAGGCTGGTGCCCTGACGGACTTCATCTATCCCGTTTCCAACTGGAGTGAAGCTGATCGCCAGGAAAGTATCGGCCGTCTCCGCTCCACGGATGTCGCGCAGCCCGCGCTGGGTGCGGTGAGTCTGGGAGGATGGCGAATTCTCCAGCGGTTCGGCGTGCGGCCCGACGCCGTCGCCGGGCATAGCTATGGCGAACTGACCGCACTGTGTGCTGCCGGTCGATTCTCGCCGGAGGAGCTTTATCGACTGAGCCTGCTGCGTGGCCAGTTGATGGCGCAAAGCGATTCCCAACCCGGTGGCATGTTGGCGATCAGCGCCTCCAGCGAAGTCGTCGAGCAGGTCCTGCGCGAACTGAATCTCGAACTGGTGATCGCCAATCACAATAGCCCGTCGCAAGTTGTGATCTCCGGTCGTATCGATCACATCACCCGGGCTGGTGAGCTGTTGGGAAAGAGAAATCTGCGAGGCAAGCAACTTGCGGTGGCCGCGGCGTTCCACAGCCCGCTTGTGGCGCAGGCAACGCAGAAGTTCCGCCCAGCATTGGAACGGATTTCCTTCTTGGACGGCACCTTGCCGGTTTATGCCAATTCCACAGCCGGTCTTTATCCAAATGAGCCAGCATTTGCTCGGGATCTGCTGGCGAAGCAACTGGCGCAGCCCGTTCATTTCGTGGCCGAGATCGAGGCGATGTACCGCTCGGGGATCCGCACGTTCATCGAAGTAGGGCCGGGGCAGGTGTTGACGGGCCTCGTGTCGTCGATCCTCAATGGCAAGCCGCATCGGGCCTGCGCCTTGGATAGCTCCCAGGGGCGACGTCGGGGTGAGTGGGATCTGGCGTGGCTGCTGGGTCAATTGGCCGTGGCGGGGCATGACGTGCGGCTGACAGCGTGGGACAGCCCCACGATCTGGAGCGACCACCACCAAGCTCGGCCCAAGGGGCCGACGATTCCCTTGAATGGCGCCAACTACGTCAAGCCGAAACCACCCCTGCCGAAACGTGTTGTGGTGCCGTCACCAGTCGTTCTCGCGGACGAAGCGGCACCATTGAGTATCCCATCCGTTCCCGCCATGACCATTCCACCGACTTCATCCGACGCAGCGACCATTGCGTCAACGCCGACGCCGATCTTCCCAGATCTGATCAAGGATTCATCGCCCGTGGCTTCTTATCTTGAGACTTTGCAGGCCATTCAACTGCAAACCGCTTCGGCCCATCAGGCGTTCCTGGCCCAGCAGCAGCAGGCTTTGAATTTGCTCGCTCAGATGATGCACGGCGGTGCTTCACTGCCGTTGGCAAACGCTTCCCCGGTCGCCGTGTCGCCACCGTTGATCACGCCCGCACCGGTCGTGGCACCAGCACCGGTCCCAGCACCCGCGCCCATTTTGGCGGCTCCCGTGATGCAGGCGGTCGCTGCACCGGTTTCATCACCCCCGCCAGCCCAAGCGATCCATCAAGCCAACGGGCAACATGCGGCCGATCGAACTGCCAGTCAGACAAAATCGCCTTCGCAGCCCCCGGCACCAACCGCAGCGGCTGCCATCTCGGCACCGCTCACCGGATTGGCGGCGACACTACTGGAAGTCGTCTCGGAAAAGACGGGCTACCCGGCGGAGATGCTGGCTTTGCGGATGAGTCTCGATCACGACCTGGGGATCGATTCGATCAAGCGGGTTGAAATTCTCAGCGCGATGCAGGAGCGGTTCCCGAACCTGCCGGTCGTTTCGCCCGAGCAACTCGGCTCGTTGCAGACCCTGGCCGATGTGGTAGCCGCGTTCCCCGACATGTCGTCGATGGGGTCACCGGCCTCTGCCATAGTCGCGCCACTGCCCTCTGGAGCCGTTGTGAAGACGGTTCCGGCGACAGTGGCAGCGACGACGACCGCCTCAGAGGCACCAACCGGACTGGCGGCTGTCCTGCTGCAAGTGGTCTCCGAGAAGACGGGCTACCCGGCGGAAATGCTGCAACTGCGGATGAGCCTCGACCATGATCTGGGGATCGATTCGATCAAGCGGGTCGAAATCCTCAGTGCGATGCAGGATCGATTCCCGAATCTGCCGGTCGTCTCGCCCGAACAGTTGGGGTCGTTGCAGACGCTGGCCGATGTTGTCGCGGCCTATCCCTCGGCTGACGCACCTGTTGTCGCGGCTTCCACTCCGGTGATTCCGGCTCCCACTTCCCCAGCATCGCTGCAGGATTCGGCCGCCGAAGGTCTGGCGCGGACTCTGCTGGAGGTAGTCGCCGAGAAGACGGGCTATCCCGCGGAGATGCTGCAACTGCGGATGAGCCTTGACCATGATCTGGGGATCGATTCGATCAAGCGGGTCGAGATCCTCAGCGCGATGCAGGAACGCTTCCCAAACCTGCCGGTCGTTTCGCCCGAACTGTTGGGGTCGTTGCAAACGCTGTCCGATGTCGTGGCCGCATTCCCGCAAGCGACATCATCGTTTTCAGACTCCGGCGACGTAAAAAAAAAGTCCTCGCCCGGTGATGACTCAACGTTAGCGTTGACTCCAGTCAACATATTATCGCCAGTCAGTTTCCCCGACCGCCATTCACTGAAGCGGGGGGGGGTGACGATCAAGCCCTTGGCTCCCGCACAAGAGCGCGTGGCCGCCACATCGGTTCTGCAGGACGTCTGGATCACGGACGACGGCATGGGGGCCGGTGGGCTCTCGCAGCAGGTCGCTCAAGTGCTCCATGAGAGGGGAATCTCGGCGCGTGTGGTTCCCCCGACGGCATCGAGCGCCAGCTTGCCACCAACTCTCGGTGGGCTGATCGTGATTCCTCCCGCGAAGGAGAGCCTATCAACGAACGACCTGTGGGAAGGTCTCGCTTGGTTGCAGGCCGTTTCCGCACCGCTTCGCACTGGTCTGCTCCCCGGTGAAAGACGACTGCTGGCAGGTGTGGTCCGTTTGAACGGGCACTTCGGAGTCTCCACCCAAGGCCATGCGCCGGGCCCGATCCGGCAGCCGGTGTCCGGAGGAATCGCCGGCCTGATCAAGACGGCTCAGCATGAATGGCCGGAAGTCGTCGCGCGGGTGTTCGACATCGGCACACTGAACTCGATGACCGCCGCTCGAAAGCTCGTCGAAGAACTGCTGGCTGACGGACCTGTGGAGACTGGGCTGGGGCGCGACGGCACTATTGGAGCCGTCGGGATCGAAGTGGAGTGGGTGCCTCTGGATTCGGAACGCGAAGCGCGGTGTGGCGCGGCATGTCTCGGCGCGGGGGATGTCGTGCTGGTTTCCGGCGGGGCGCGAGGGGTCACCATGGAAGCGGCCCTGGCTCTGGGCCGGGCATTGGGCACGACGATGGTGCTGATGGGCCGTACTCCCACCCCGGTGAATTCCATCGGGGAAACGTCGACTTCGACACGATTCACGGAAGCCGAACTGCGCCAGCGTGTGCTATGCGAGAAGCGGCCCGGCATGACGCCGCGATGGGTGGCCGATGAAGTGAAACGACTCTTGGCCGAGCAGGAGTTGACCGCGAATCTGGCCCGCTTCGCGGCGGCGGGTGTGAAGGCGATCTACCGACAGGCGGATGTTACCGATCCCGACAGCGTGCGGCGGGTGATTGGTGAAGTGACGAGTCACTTCGGGCCGGTGCGGGGATTGATCCACGGGGCGGGCGTCATCGCCGATGCCCGGATCGAGAAAAAGACTCGGGCCCAGTTCGAGGACGTCACGCGGGTCAAGGTGGGTGGCCTCGAAAACCTTCTGGCGGCGATCGATCCACGAGAACTCAAGATGTTGGGACTCTTTTCTTCATTCACGGGGCGGTATGGCCGGGTGGGTCAGGTCGACTACGCCATCGCCAATGAAGTCCTCAACAAACAGGCACGGGCCTGGGCTTCGATGCACCCGCATTGCCAAGTTGGCTCCTTCAATTGGGGGCCGTGGGATGGCGGGATGGTCAACGATCATCTCCGACAGATCTTCGCGAAAGAACAGGTCGGGCTGATTCCATTGGCGGAAGGAGCCGCGCTGTTCGCCAGCGAGTTCTGCCAGTCAAACTTCAGACCGGTGGAGATTATCGTCCTGGCGGAACCGCAAATCATTGATCCTGCGTCCACACAGGCAGTCGAGTCGCCGATCTCGGCCAGCGCCGCGCAGGTGACTGTGTCTCGAAGCGAAGCGAGAGCGGATGAACCCGCCGCCGGGGGATCCCGGCTGGGTTTTGAGCGACGCCTGCGGATCGATGGCCATCCGTTCCTGGAGGATCATGTCATCGGCGGCAAGGCTGTTCTGCCGTTGGCGATGATGCTGGAATGGATGGCCCAGGGAGCGACGCATCTGGCGGCGGGGATGGTGCTGCGCGGCTTCGAAGAGGTCAAGGTGCTCAAGGGGGTCCGCCTGGGAGTGGATGATGTCGCCGATCTGCAAGTGCGGATCGCTCCGGCACCGACAACCGATCGAAGCGGCTCGCAACATGGTGGAGCCAGCCGATGGCTGGCCCGCATGACAAGTGAGACCGGTGGCAAGTCGCTCTTGCATGCGACGGCGATCGTGCGACTCGGTGAATCGATCTCCCAGGACAAGGAAATTGGCACTCGGTGGGAACGCAGTGGGATTCGCACGAACCCCGATGCGGAGATGACTCCATCGAGTCTCTATGAAGGTCGGCTCTTCCACGGCCCTCTGCTGCAAGGAATCGAACAGGTGTCCCATTGCGATGCCCACGGCATCACCTTAGCCACCCGACTGGCCGACGCCCCGCGACAATGGATGCGGGAACCCCACCGGCATGCGTGGTTGCTGGATCCGCTGGTCACGGACGCGGTATTCCAGTCGGCGATCCTCTGGGCCTGGCAACAACGGGGGATGCCGTCGCTTCCCACGGGGGTCGCCCGCATCGAACTCTTTACGCGGCGTTTCCCCGCGGAAGGCGTAACGATCGCTGCGGTCGTCCGCAAAGCCACGACCCATGTGGTGAGCATGGACGTCGAACTTCGCGACAAGCGCGGGGCACTCGTGGCGACGATCGAAGGCTTTGAATCCTTGATGGATGCCTCGTTGCGGGAAGCCTTCATGGCCAAGAGATTGCGCGGCGGGCAACTCATCGAGCGATAGCCGTACCACGTCGATCATGGGGATGAATCCATGCCGTCGACAAATGGTTGAACTGATCGACAACGATGCCTCGCCTATTCCCTTCATGGCGCGATGCCTTTCATACAGCCATGGGCAGGGCGGGCAAAATCTTTTTTCGCAGGCTTGTGAAACAACAGCTCGATGGTCTCTTGACTTGATGGGAAGTCAAAGCCGCGATGGCGGTGTGAACATCACGCCGCCATGAATGCAAGGATAAAAAACCCCTGTTTTTCAGGTCTCTTTATCAAGAAAATCGGCGAGACTTATTGACCTTCCGAGGGTTCGTTGAACTATTGCCGCGAGGTGTTTTTCCGACTTGTATCCCTTCCTGTCCGTCGGCAGAATGGCCTCTCATCGATCGGTCGCCGAAGAGATCGGGGCATGTGGGCGACACATGTCTCAACAATCTTGGCGACAAGTTTCAGTGCTTGTATGACGAGGTCTTCGATGCTTGAGTTCTCACGTGGCTTGAACGAGTGTCTCATCGTGGGCGATGACACTGTGATCCGTGTGATCGAGATTCAGCCAGCTTACGTGAAGCTTGAAATCGTGCGAACGGGTGATCCCAAAGGTCGTCGAGTCGAGACCCTCTGGCTTGATGATCGCGACGACACCACTTTCTCTTCGATCGATGAAGATGACCATGATGAGATGCTTCGCCATCCCTCATTCGGCGGCCAGACATCTCTCGACCAGCGCGAGTCCGCTTTAAATCATCGCCTGCTGAGTGATAACGACGCGGGTGATGACGAACTCGATGATGGCTTTCTCGACTTCAGCGATCTGGTCAACTGGAAGCCACAGGAAGGCCGAGGCGAGGATGACTCCCGTTTTGATCTGGAGACGGATCTGCTTCCTCTGCGATAGCACAGCCATCATCTCGCTGCGGGAAAAGCGTTCTTGAAATGGCGCAACTCGCAACGATCGGTTTCGGGTTCGCCCGTGATGGCGATCACATCGATCCGTGAGGGACGTTCAAGCCATCGCCGCTCTTTCAGGTAACCCATCGCAACGCGGGAAAGCTGTTTCTGCTTTCGCCGATCAACAGCCTCTTCGGGTCGACCGCGATGATCCGAGAGCCTGGTCTTCACTTCGATGAACACGACGGTGGCCCCGTCGAGTGCCAGCAGATCGATTTCCCCCAATCGCGTCTTGAGATTCCTGGCGAGGATCTTCCAGCCCTGAGATCTCAGGAACTTCTCGGCGTATTGTTCACCCCGGCTTCCCAAGGGAGCTCCTGGAGTGTTGTCGCATGAGATGGGGAAGGAGCGACGTCTGACGAATGCCAGACAAGTCGATCCCCAGCGACTCAACAGACTGCCGAGGCGTGATGGGAGACTGCGGGCCGAGTGTCTGCCGGGCGGGACGGGATCGTCTGCCGACCCGTTGGCTGTCATCGTGGGTACCTCCTGTTCGCAGGGAGTCGTCTTGCGGCTGCGACACACTTCGAGTTCGCGAACTTCCCGAGGTCGTGCGTGTCCATGAAATCATGGACTGAATGCAAAGGGTAAGAAACTTGAGCGACCGCAGACGCCACTTCCTGACGAATCCGTCTGCCAACCACGAAACTTGTAAACCCGACGCCCTTGATGAGTAATGCAGGATGAGCCATTGCCACCCGCTGAAGAATGACGTCTTCGGTATCTTTTCACCAATCATTGAAGAAAAGATCACATGCGTACACAATCCTATCCAAATGACAAGATCTTTTCTCCGCACCTTTAGGCTTTTCCAAACACAACCCTTGATCGGCCGACTTCCAAGCGACGACAACACGCCGCCACGGTGAACACATGATTGACACCTATCGACCGGGCTTTGACGGCCCCCACGACGAAGACTTTGATTCCGACTCCGGATCCGACCGAACTTCTCCACCAGCTGTTTTGAGCTCGGCGATTGAAGATCGTGCCACGTATGGGGGCCACACTCCCGGTTCCGTTCGACGGCGTGATGCCGCCCGGCCAAGCTGGTTGCATGGTGCCCATTTCGTCCATATCGATCAATTTTTTGAGCGGGTGTGGGAGCGAGAGGCTCGTCTGCGTTCCCATATTGATCGGCCATTTTCGCTCAAGGCCGATTTTCCCGAGAGTTCCCTTGCTCCCCAGGGGTTGTCGCCGCGAAAATCCATTCGCGGGGCAATTCACTCACGGGGAGGCCAGATGATTCATACTGAAACCGTCGGTCGACCCATGGAGATCTTGCTGGTGGAGGATAGCCTGATGTTCTCGCGCATCGCCATCGGCGCGCTCAAGAACAGTCATCTGCGTCACCGGCTGACGTGGGTCACCGACGGTGAGCAGGCACTGGACTTTGTGAGGCAACAAGGGATCTTCCAGAAGGCACCCCGTCCCGACCTCATTTTTCTCGACCTGGGACTTCCCGGCAAGGATGGTCGCGAGGTGTTGGCCGAGTTGCGGGCCGATGCGGATTTCAAGTCGATTCCCGTGGTCATCATGACCGCCTCCACCGACGAGGCGACGTTTCTGGAAACGGAGAGGCTGCAAGTGCAGGGATACCTCACCAAACCGCTCGACATGGAGAAGTTCAACAAGCTGATGGTGGGGCTCAACCAGTACTGGCATCAGGACATGATCCTGCCCCGCAGTGCGAACTGAAGATCGCGACAACCGATCGATCGGCGATGAAACGAACAAGGCGATGGGAATTCAATTCCCATCGCCTTGTTCGCATTTCCGAGTGAACGTGGATCGATCATACGTCGAGGTCTTTCACGTCGAGCGCGTGTCGTTCGATGAATTCCCGGCGGGGTTCCACCTGGTCGCCCATCAGCACGCGGAACATTTCGTCGGCGGCAGCGGCATCGTCCATCCGCACTTGGAGCAGCGTGCGGAAGGCGGGATCCATGCTGGTCTCCCAGAGTTCCTCGGGATCCATTTCACCCAGTCCCTTAAAGCGGGTGACCGTGAGGCCGTCTTCGCCCAAGGCACGCAGCTTTTCCAGCAGTTCCCGAAGGCTCTGGAGCTTGATGGTCGTCTTCTCCTGCTCGATGCGGAACGGGAAGACAAGCTCGCCGTCCTTCATGCCGAAGGGGACGAGGTGCTTGAACTGGATCCCCATGCCGCGAAGATCCGACAGCACATCGTTCAGCGTGCGGATTTCGTGAATATCCGTCAGCTGAGCCGCTCCTTCGACCGGTTTGGCTCCTTCAACGGCGGGGGGCACATCGGCGTCGGCCATGCTGAGTTCCGCGCCTCGCCGAGTCGCTTCCGCCTGCAGGAACGTCTCCACCTCTTCGCGGGTATGGAACCATTGATCGACGCGGCCGATCGTCACCCGGTACTGCGGCAACTTGTTGGACGAGTTCATCAACGGCTCGAGCGACTTGAGCGAGATCCCCCGGCGTTCCAAGAGTTCGAGCGGCTCGGCCAGTTTGCGCATGATGTCGACCACCCGGCGGAGGCTCTGCCCTTCGAACGAGAAGCCGTCGTTGGGGTCGATGAGGCGGGTGCCGTTCATCCCCAGTTCGATTAGTTCGGTCATCATCATGTCGTGCGTCTGCACGTAGCGCGTCTTGCTCTTCTGGATGACGCGGTAGAGCGGTGGTTGGGCGATGTAGATGCAGCCGTGCTCAACCAAGGCCCGCATGTGGCGGAAGAGGAATGTCAGAAGGAGTGTGCGGATGTGGCTGCCGTCGACGTCGGCGTCGGTCATCAGGATGATCTTGCCGTAACGCCTTTTGGTGACGTCCTCCAGTTCGGCCATCGGAGGAATGCCGACCGCCTTGAAGAGGTTGGCGATTTCCGCGTTGTCGAGGATCTTGACGAGTTGCGCCTTTTCAACGTTCAGGATCTTGCCGCGCAATGGCAGGATCGCCTGCGTGTTCGAATCGCGTCCGGTATCGGCCGAGCCACCGGCTGAATCACCTTCCACCAGGTACAACTCGGTGATGTCGAGTTCCCGACTGCGGCAATCGCGCAACTTCTCCGGGAGGCCGCCCGATGTGAGCGCTCCTTTGCGGCGCACCATTTCGCGCGACTTGCGGGCCGCCTCGCGGGCTTCGGCCGCCATGGCCCCCTTCTGGCAGATCTTCTTCGCAATGCCGGGGTTCTCTTCGAAGAACTTGTTCAGGCCCTCGAAGACGATCGAGTTGACGATCCCTTCGACTTCCCCGTTGGAAAGCTTGGTCTTCGTCTGGCCTTCGAATTGAGGATGGGGCACGCGGACGGCGATGACGCAGACCAACCCTTCGCGGAAATCGTCGCCCGTGGTGTCGACATCCTTGAACAGGTTCTCTCGCTTGCCGTAGTTGTTCACCGCACGCGTGAGTGCCGAGCGGAAACCGGAGAGGTGGGTGCCACCTTCCATGTTGTAGATGTTGTTGGCGAAGGCGCGGACGGTCTCGCTGAAGCCGTCGTTGTGCTGCAAACAGACCATCACCTGGACGCCGTCGAGTTCTCCGTCGATGGAGAGGATGTCCGAATAGAGCGTCGTCTCGGTGCGGTTCAAATGCTTGACGAATTCCAACAGCCCCAAGGGGTAGTGGAAGTCTTCGGATTGCTCCGTTCGCTCGTCGTGGAGCTTGATGTGAATGCCGGCATTCAGGAAGGCGAGTTCCTGCAGGCGTTTGGCGAGAACATCGAAGGCGAACTTGTTCTCGGTGAAGATTGAAGCGTCGGGTTTGAAGGTGATCTTCGTGCCGGTGTTGTCGGCGAGGCCGAGCTTCGTGAGCTCCGTGGTGCGGGTACCACGGGCGAAGTCCATCGTCCAGACATGGCCTTCGCGGCGGATTTCGGCGGAGAGCCAATCACTCAGCGCGTTGACCGCGGTGATGCCCACGCCGTGCAGACCGCCAGTGCCGGTCTTGTAGCCCCCCTGACGATCGAACTTGCCGCCGGCGTGGATCTTGGTGAGGACGATCTCCAGGGCCGATTTACCCCCTTGATCGTCCATCGCTCCGACGGGAATACCGCGACCGTCATCGATGACGGAGACGCTGCCATCGACATTGATCTTCACGGAGACCCAGGTCGCATAGCCAGCGACCGCCTCGTCGATCGAGTTGTCGACGACTTCAAAGACCAGGTGATGCAGGCCGCGCGAGCCGCGATCACCGATGTACATGTCGGGGCGAAGGCGAATCCCTTCGATCCCCTCGAGCGCACGAATGTTTTTTTCGCTGTATTCACTCGTTGGACGAGTCGGCGTCTCGGCGGCGTCGGACAACGGTCACTCCCGGCTGATGAAGTTGGCCTCGTCGCTCCGGCGCAATCCTCTGCGCACCATAAGCTTTCGGCTATGCCAATGATACTCGAAACGGCCTGGAAATGACACTCTGGCGGCAGGCAAGGAACCCTGAATCAACGCGGCGGAAAGAATTGGTGCGAGAGAGGCCTTGATGAACATCGCTGCACGACTCCCCTAGAATTGTCTGGCGACGCAATGGTTTACAGGATAATGATTTACAGCTGATCCTGGCCGGTTCCCCTCTGATTGCTGTTCTGGATGGCCACCATTGAGTTGAATCACACCCGGAAAACTCCCCGATGCCACTCTTTGTCACCCTCACTTTGGCACTGATTTTCATGGCATGGCTCATCGCGGAATGGCGCGGCAACGTCTGGTGGCGCCTGCCTCTCAGTCTGCTATTGGCATTCAGCAGTTACTCTTTTGCCTATGCTGAAGGCTTAGTTAAGGTGGCGAAGGCCAATGCCAATTGGAGCACTGGAGTCGACCAGCTTCTGGTGGATATTCATCATCAGTTGACCTCCGGGTCAGCTGACGAAGTCCAACGGGATCTGCGGGAGATCCTCAAAGAACTTGATCCACCCGGCTGGCAAAGCCGGGCGGAGCGATTCAACGAAGTGGTCTCCCGAGTCCAATCGAGGTCTCCAGCGGATGAACGTTCGAAGTGAACGGGACGAATGCTTTGAGAGGACTCTCGACCAGCCGCTGCTTACTGTAAATCCTGGCTGCTTCCACTCCACTACTGCCTCCGATGCCAGCCCAAGGCCTTGAGATCGGCGGATTGTGCCAGCGGATTTGCCGCTGATGGATCGAAGGGACGATTTCTGCCTCTGCCATGCCTGCCCAGCTTGGGATTTTGTCCGGCTGTGAGGATTGTAGCGAAGTTTTCGCCCGCCTTTCGCCGATGAACAGAGGGCCGGGAGAGAATCGTTTTCGATTCCGCCCCACAGAGATTGCCGGATTGGTCGCCAAGTGGCGGCCTACTCTTCGCCAGTGGCCAGGATGGAACCATGAACGGATTGCAAACAACCACGTGGCGGATGTCAGTGGCCTTGATGGTGGCGTCGGTGTCAGCCTCGATGTCCGGCTGCTTCCAGACAACCGTCGGCGGCCAGACATTGCCTTCGGCCTACTACCTCGAAGACGACGTCCAATACTTCCCCGCCGGTCCTGAAACTCGGCTCTACAACGAGATTCAGGCCATGGAGCGATACAAGCTCGAAAAAGAGCAGCTCGAATCGACGTACTAAACCGGCTCGCGGGCACTCCGAGGAAGTGGAGGATTTCCTCGCGGCCTCCGGAGCACCTCCTAAGCCTTCGCCATTGTGATGCGCGGTGGCGAGCCTTCGCTTCTCTCTCATGTCCGACGACAGGTGCCCCGTCATGACGCCGGAAGATTCATTGACGAGTCGCTCGCCCTTCCGGCCCACGCTCGACCCGGATGACTTTTTCTCCAGTGCCGAGCACGACGAGGCGCTCTCACGACTGTGGTACTTGGCGGAGCAGCGGCGACCTTTGGGTTTGCTCAGCGGAGCTGGCGGGACGGGAAAGACGTTCACGCTGCATGTTCTAGCCCGTGAACTCAACAATTCGGGAACGGAAACCGCATTTCTCGATGCCACCGGAATGGATCGGCATGAGCTCTTGTGGCGGGTCGTCGAAGTCCTGGGCCTGGGGCCGGATGTCGAGGAAAGCTCACTGTGGCTTTGGTCCCGGCTGACCGACTTCCTCGACGGCCACGCCGCCACTCGCCAGCCGCTGGCCTTGATCATCGATCATTGTCAGACGCTTGATCCCGGTGCCGCGCATGTTTTGCGTCGACTGGTTTCCCTGTCGATCTCGGCCCGGGCCAATGTCACTTGGCTCCTGGCCATCGGCCGGTCCCATGAGCACGCCCATCTGGAGTGGCTCGAAGAGACGAGCGCCTTGAAGATCGAGATTCCCATCTGGTCATCGGCCCGATGCGATGAATTCCTTCGCTGGCGGCTCTCCATGACGGGGCACTCCCTCCCGTTCTTCACAAAAGCGGCGATCGACCGTTTGTATACACGCTCGCGGGGCCTCCCCGCCGAGATCTGCCGCCTGGCCGATCTGGCCATGCTGGCGGGATCGGTCGAGGGACGCGAATTGATCGGTGCGGAGACCATCGACTGCGTGGCCCAGGAACTGATCACCGACAGCGCCAGCTCCAAACCCAGTCCTGTGCTGTTCGATTGACTTGTTCTTGGCATCGAATTGACCAGGGCGGTGTTCGACAGCCAGGATATGGCGTTCCGTGGGATGCCATGCCGGATCCACAACTTGGATCCCCTTCAAATCAACAGGCCGCATCGAATTGCGGGTGCCATCTCCGCTTCGAGGATCATGGGCCGTGTTTGATTGGTTGCCGGGTTTGATCGCTGTTGTGAGTTTCATCGTGCCCTGGTCGCTGGTGGCGGTCGTGCTGCTGACCAAGCGGCGGCAGGAGACCGCGACCGTCGCCTGGATCATGGCGATCGTGACCATTCCCTACGTGGGAGCACTGCTGTACCTGATTTTCGGTCTCAACCGCGTCGAATCCCGTGTGAAGGATCGATTGAAGGCGTGGAAGCGGCTCAGCCACCGCATGCCGGAGCTCTCCGAGCGGCATCTGCTCGACAGCGACCGACTCACTCCCTTCCAGCGGAACATCGCCAGGGTGGCCACGAGGCTTTCCGAAAGCCGCCCCACCGTCAACAACCGGATCGAATTGCTGCACGACGCGAAGATCGCCTTCGAGGAAATCGAAGCCGCGATTCGAGCCGCAAAATCGACCATTCATCTCGAATATTACATCTGGCAGCCCGACCGCATCGGAACCCGTTTGCGGGATCTGCTCATTCAGAAGGCGAAGGAGGGCGTGATTGTCCGCTTCCTGTACGATTCGATCGGCTCGATCCGACTGTCCCGCCGGTTCATCGCCCCGATGCGTGAGGCGGGAATCGAAATCTCGGCCTTCGTCCCCGGCCGCGGCTGGTACGAGGCTTGGTCGCTCAATCTCAGAAATCACCGCAAGATCATCATCGTCGATGGCACAGTCGGCTTCACGGGTGGCATGAACGTTGGGGATGAGTATCTCAGCCGCGATCCGCATTACGGCCACTGGAGCGACACCCATCTCAAATTGGCGGGACCGACCGTCCTGCAGTTGCAACTCATCTTCGCGGAGGATTGGCACTGCGCGACTGGTCGCGAGATCTCGTGGCAGGACGATTTCCCGAGGCCCGACGAGCACGGTCACATCGAAGCCCAGGTGGTGGCTGGCGGGCCGCATTTGGAGGACAGCGTGTTCCAGATGCTCTTTTTCGCCGCGATCACGGAGGCGAGGCATCACATCACCATTGAAACCAGCTACTTTGTGCCG
>PNLE01000053.1 GCA_013822855.1 Planctomyces sp. | reverse complement strand
GCAAGTACAAGGTCGCGTGCGACTTCGAACTCCCCCGCGGCTCGTATGCCACGATCGTCCTCAAGCGTCTGACCCTCGATCCCACCGCCGTCAGCGACCGCTCCCACGAACCCAGCGCTGCCACCGCGGCTCCTGCTGAAGAGTAGCCTTTGCAAATCGGCAGGCGATTCAGCAGGTAGGACAAGCTCCAATCTGCCAATTCGGCTGTCGTATGGCACGTCCCTGAGGTCTTCCGAAGGGCGTGGGCATTTCCTAGGGTGGATCCGGAAGGCATTGGCGGAAGGGCTTGACAGGCCCGAATCATCCCCGGATCGGTGCCGCATTCGTCACATACCACGCCAGCAGTGTTTTGAACGGCTGCGAGTAAATCTCCGGCCTGACAGCCACATCGGCCACGATGTCGGAAACGGGTTGAAAGCATCCTTGTGCGATCTCGCCCGGATCGAACACCGGCCGTTCATCGGTGACCGTCCGATAGAGCCGAGTGTGCTCGTACGCCAAGAGGGGTGAGGCGGGCAACTGCACCACAAACTCCATGGGCGTCGCCAGACCCAGTTCCTCCATCAGTTCCCGGGTCACGGCCAGGTTGTAATCCTCGCCAGATGAGACATGCCCCGAGCATGACGAGTTCCACATCAGCGGCTCCTCGTCCTTGCTGGCCGACCGCTGGTGGATGAGCAGTTCGCCACGCGTGTTGAACACGAAGACATGTACCGCCCGGTGCCACAGCTTGCGGGCATGCACGACCGAACGCGGCAGCACATCCACCACGCGATCCTGCTCATCCACCACATCAAACAGCTCTTCGGCCACATCGGCGGGGTTCATGAAAAGACCTTTGAAATCGACATCGAGCGAACATGGGAACGGCATTCTCCTCGGATTCTAGCAGAGACGACTGTCACCCATGACGGGATCCCCACGTTTTTCCTCAATTGGACGTTCTGTTCTAAGTTAAATTTTGATAAGTACTTGCGACTGTGTGGTTGTCCCTTTTGGAGACCCTCACGACGCCCCTCCAGCAAGTTTCCTCTTGTCGCCCCTCCTCCTTGTCGACACAATACTTGTTGAAACAATCATTGGGGGAGAAAGCTCCTCACTCACACCACAATGCCTATGATTCGCTTGGATTCATCCCCTCCCGTTACAGGACGCTCGCCATGATTCAAACTGTCGATCCCGATGTGATTGTGATTGGTGGCGGCCCCGCAGGTTCCACGGCGGCCACGCTTCTGGCCCAGGTGGGCCATCGCGTCCACCTCTTCGAACGCGAGACTTTCCCTCGGTTCCACATCGGGGAATCGCTCATTCCCTGCACCTACGAAGTCTTCGCCCGGACAGGCCTGCTCGCCCGCCTCAAGGACAGCCACTTCGTCAAGAAGTACAGCGTTCAGTTCGTCAGCGATACCGGCAAGGTCTCTGCCCCCTTCTTCTTCACGCAGTACAAGCCCGTCGAGTCCTCGCAGACCTGGCAAGTCCGCCGGGCCGATTTCGACCTCATGCTGCTCGACCACGCCAAAGAATCCGGCGTCCAGGTCTTCGAAAAGCACCGCGTTCTCGAAGCGCTCTTCGAGGGCGACCAGTGTGTGGGCGTCCGTGTGCAGAACGAGACGACGGGTGAGGAACGCACGGTCCGCGCCAAAGTCGTCATCGATGGCAGCGGTCAAAGCTCCGTCCTCATCGACCGCCTGAAGCTCCGCCAGTGGGATGAGGAGCTTAAGAAGGCTGCCGTCTGGACTTATTTCAAGAACGCCTGGCGCGACGATGGCGAAAACGGCGGGGCCACCTCCGTCATTCAGACCGAAGGCAAGCGCGGCTGGTTCTGGTACATCCCCCTGCACGACAACATCACCAGTGTCGGCGTCGTGTCGGACTACACCCACTTGTTCAAGAATCGCACCAAGGATCTGGGAGAACTCTTCGCGGAAGAGGTCGACCGCTGCCCCGGTGTGAAAGCCCGTATTGAAGGGGCCGAGCGCTGCGACCAGTTCCGGGCCGCCAAGGAATATTCGTATCGCGCCAAGCAGGCCGCCGGCAATGGCTGGGTGCTCGTGGGCGACGCCTATGGCTTCCTTGATCCCCTCTATTCATCCGGCGTGCTGCTGGCCGTGAAGTCGGGTTCATTGGCCGCCGACGCCGTCCACCAAGGCCTCACCACGGGTGATCTCACACAGACGACCCTGGGTGCCTGGGAGCCGGAGTATGTGCTGGGTATGGAACGGATGCGGAAGCTCGTCGTGGCCTACTACAAAGGAATGAACTTCGGCAAGCTGATCATGAAGCACCCGGAAACCAAGAACGATATCACCGACCTTCTGATGGGCGATCTCTTCCGCGCCGAACTGGACATCACCCTCGAAAAAGTCGACGCCATGCTCCAGGAAATGCCCGAACAACCCGCGATGGCATAGCGGAGCATCTCATCTCGTTTCGTGTTTCGCCATTGCTCATCCCCATGGCACCTGACACAAGCACGACGGGCTGAAATCAGACATCCCCAGCGTTGGAACTCCAGAGACTGGTCTCATTTCAGGACCAGTCTCTTTTCATTGAACCTTCCGTGGTGACGTTGTGTCCTGTGGAATACACATTCCGAAACAATTCTGCGGCATGTGTCAACGCGTCCGAACTCTTGAGCACACGGCCTGAACAGGTATTATTCCTCGATGATCGCCTTTCTGGATGTCTACTACCGCGAAGATCATGCGGTCGCCGCCGCGATCCTGGCGGAAGACTGGACGTCCAGCGAGATTGTCGCATCGTGGCGGGTGGAGGTGGCACATGTCGGCGACTATCAACCTGGCAGCTTCCACCTGCGTGAGCTGAGACCACTGGTGGCCGTTATCGCCCTGATCGATCAGCCGGTCGAGACATATGTCATCGATGCCTATTGCCAACTCTCCGCCGACGGAGCACCCGGCCTGGGCGCCAGACTCGCGGCGGAGCTGGCCACCTCGGTGCCCATCGTCGGCATCGCCAAGAACCGCTATCAATCCTCGCGGCACGCTGTGGAAGTCCATCGCGGCGGCAGCCTGCGACCGCTCTTTGTGACAGCCATCGGCCTCGACCCCACCTTTGCCGCCGATCGGGTCGCCGCCATGTCCGGCAACCACCGCATCCCCACCCTCCTTCAAAAGGTCGATCACCTCTCACGAGGACATGATGATAGCGGCCGCGTTATAGAACCCCAGTAGAAGGCGACAGGGGCCTTACCTGCCGCTCACGAATCTATTGACTCGAACGTATGCATAATAAAAACACATGCCATCTGCCAACAAGGGCAGGTGGCATGTTCTCATGCTAGATCATGAATGGCCCGTCGTAGATTGAGACATTTTCTTGCTATTGGATTCGTCGAAGTAACTACGCCACAGACGGTCACCACTAGCTGATTTTCTTCAAGAACGTGATCCGGCCCGGGACGACCCACTCACTGACGATGATGTTGCCGGAGTGGTCGAACGTAGCGTCGTGGGGATGGACGAACTTGCCGGGAGTCCATTGCTTGGCATCACCACGGTTGACTTTCCCCGCGTTGACACGTTCGTGGTCGTCGCCCAGGTAGGCCAGAACCTTGTTCTCCTTGTCGAGCAATGTCACCCGCCCCTGGAGTTCCGGCACCAGCATCAGATCCTGATAGAAGTCGACATGGCATGGCCGCTGGAAACCTTCGATCAACGATAGAAACTTCCCCTCCGGCGTCAGACACTGAATCGTGTTCCGTCCTCGATCCGTCACATAGAGGATCGCGTCTTTCCCTTCGCGCCGCTCCTGGGCGAGGCCGTGGTTGGTGCTGAACTTTCCGGGACTGGGGCCAGCACCGCCGAAATGGAGCTTCCACTCGCCATCCTTCGTGTAGCGGTGAATGGCGTTGGAGCCGTAGCCGTCGGCCACCAGCAGGTCGCCATCGTTGAGGAAGGCGATGTTTGTGGGCTTGTAGCGATTGGGGCCGCCGACAGCCTTCTTCGGTTCGGCTCCGGAACGGACCCGCTGGGGCAGGGTGTTTTCACCTTCGGGATAAATCCCCGATTCCATGGGTGCGAAACGCTCCCAGACGATCTCGCCTTTGAGGTTCGTCTTGACGATCGACTGCACGGGATCGGGATTGGAGAAGTAGAGGAACTCCTCGCCATTCTCTTCGCGAAGTTCGATACCGTGGGCGCCGCCCTGGAAGTATTGCCCGAAGGAGCGGACATACTTGCCGGTCTCGTCGAACACGAAGACGTTGGGATGCTCCTTCTTGTTGTAGTCGCCGGTGTGGTTGAGGTAGACGAGGCCATTCTTGTCGACAACCACGGCTTGGGTTGTCTGCCAGGTGAACTCGCTGGGAAGCTGTGCCCAGCCGTGGATCATCTCGTATTGATAATCCCCCTGTCCGGTGATCAGGGGTTGCGAGCCGGTCTTGCTTTCGGCCCGGACAAATGGCGCTCCGGCCATCAAGCCAGCAGTGGCCGCACAGGTCGTCTTCAAGGCGTCGCGTCGGGAAATGGGCGAATTCATGCAATCCTCTTCAGGCTGAACCAACGATGGAGTGGGAGTAATGGCAGAATACCGGATCGACCACTCGATTCACAGCGGAAATGGTCATCCCGCAGTCCTCCCCAACCGTTGGAAGGCGCCCAGCTGGATTCGCCACAAGGGAACGGCAGCCTGACTTTCTCTCGAATGCCGTGAGTCCTTCAACAGCCCCATACAATCTCACTCATGGAACTTGGAGATGCTCAACATTCGACAACAGCAGGTATGAGCGTCGCCCCAAGAGGTCTTTCGTCATCCCACGGCCACCCGGGAATATCTCTGGACTTCAATCGCTATTCGGATTGCGATTTCTGAATCAATAATGATACCGTTGAGCCACCTCATCACGGTCAATACATTCGTCGATCATGAATGGTCGGCTCCGATTTTCTCCATGAGCTATGGATCTGAACGGTATGAGCCACCAGCTAATCACCATTCGCACCTTCTGGAACGAAGTCGAAGCCAACATTGCGGCTTCCGTACTTCGAAGGAATGGGATCGAGGTCTACCTCAGTGGCGGCGAGATCGCCGCAATGAACTGGTCACTGACCAACGCCATCGGCGGGATTCGACTTCAAGTTGCTGATCATGATGTCGAAAGATCGGAGAAACTCCTCGAACTCGCCATGGCCGACATCACTGGCGATGAACATCCCGAACTGGATGGCCGCGTACCCGGTGAAATTAACGATACGGATCGGGAACAAGACGGAGAGGAAGGCGAATCGCTGGATGCCGATCCGTACGTAAACTACAGGGCGAGCAAGTTCGATGAAGTCTTGACCTCGCGCGAGCAGACGGCGAATCGCGCTCTCAAAGTCGCCACCGTGGGCATCCTCTTCGCCCCACTGCAAATCTATACCGCGATGCTCGTCTATGAAGTCTATAAGTCCAAAGAACAGATGAGCCCCCGTCACGCCCGCTACGCATGGGTAGCCGTCGTGATTTCGGCTGTCTATCTTACAATCCTTGTGCTTTTCGTTGTGATAATTATGATCTCACTATTGTCGCCGGTAATGCGATACTTCTAACGCTCTACATCTTTGTGCGGGAAACCCTATCGAGCAGCCTTGCCCTTCTGCTCAATCAACACCCATCTTCTCCCGCGTGCCGTGATGGTCAAGTCGAGTGTGACGGTGGCATCGCTCTCGAGTGACTCGACTTGATGTGGTTGGCCTTCGATCGTCACTCGGGCCTGATCCTTAAGGCCCGTGTAGTACAGCGGCAGGCGGATTTTGCGGTCGATATCGACTTCCAACGGGTTGTAGATGAAAGCGAGGCCGCGTTCCTGGCCTGTGGGATTAACCGTCATCCAACCGTCCCAATCGCGGCCGTTGGCCCGCCGCAGATGGATTAAATCGCCTCCCAGCACCTCTCGATGGGCTTTGAAGAAGCGGGTCCATTTGAGGACGACTTCGCGCGTGGCGTCGGTATCGAACAGGCGTGGTCCGCGATAGCAGGCCTGCGTCCCGGAGCCGATGAGATTCGCCAGCCGGGCTTCATAGTGATCGAGATGTTCTGCCAATGGTTCGATCGTGGCCGCCGCCCCGCCGCCGTGATACTGGCTCAAAGGAACGAACATCCAGCCCATCGATTGCGTCTTCGTCCAGGTGCCGTCGAAGATGTTCTGCCGTTCGATGATTTCCTGCTCGGCCCGGGGGAGCGACCAGTTCGTTTCGCGATAGCCCATGCCGGTCTTGTTGCCACCATTCAAGAAGTACCAGTCGGGCTGGTTGACATAGATTCCCTGGCTGCGGCACCAGCGGTAGAGATTCGACTGCGCTTCCCACTGCACCCATTGCGAATCGGCGAGGCCATGATGGTGGGGGTGGGCGGTGCTATGGCAGAGATCCCCCGGATAGGGCCCGTCGTTCTCCAACACGCCCAGCCCCGCATCGAACAGGAAATCCCGCACGCGTTGCAGATAATCCTTCCCCCACGCCGAACCCAGGCAAGGCATCACGCCGAACGCCGCCGGTGCCCCCTGCGTGTTGTCGGCGGCGGTTCCGGCACTGCGGGAACCTGTCAGCGTATAGCCGCCCAGAGCGATCCCTTTGGCCCGCGCCTCATCCGCCAGCACCCGGTATCGCTGGCGGTACTCGGCGTTCGAGTTTTCGAGGTTCACCCCCGAGCCGAACGACATGATCACCATCTCGAAGCCGACCTGCGCGCATTGATCGATCGCTTGGCGGATTGACTGGGGGTCGCTTTGCACCTTGTGGAACATCAGCGGGTTCTCGGTCACCCAGGGGGCCAACGTGCGATACATCCGCCGCTGGGCCAAGCCCCGCCGCTCGCGATCGGTCGAATCCAGCAGGAGTTCATAGATCCGATAGGTGCTGAACACCGCCCCTGGCTCCAGCTTGATCCCCGGCCCCAGCGGCGGCGACGCCTCCAGCAGGCATTTTGTCTGCTTGCGATAGTTGACCTGTGTGGGGTAGTCGGGATCGGTGACGATCCGCACACCCGCTTCGCAGGCATGGGCGGCGTCCATGGCGTGATAGGCGTATTCACTTTCGACATGCAGGTTGTAGCGTTCGGTGAGAGTGGCATCCTCGACACTCGATTCGACTTCCACCAGGCGCAACTCTTCCGAAATGAAACGGTCGATGGTGACGGGCCGCGATGTCGTGTTCCGCACAACCATCCATTTCGAAAGGAGCGGCAGTCCATCGTAGATTTCATAGTGCATGTCGATCTGCGGAAGATCGGCCAGTTTCGGAGCGGGTGCTTCCACCGGTTGCGAGCGGATCACCACTTCATGGAGATGGGTCCGCGCCAGCTTTCCCCGAGCCTGCGGATAATCGACACCGTTGCCGTGCTTCCCAATCTTGCCGACACGCAGCGTCCGGGGCGGTGACTTCGCCGTGAAGCGGGCCAACGTCTCGAATTTTCGCCCCGGCTGCATCGCCTCGCAGAAAGCCTGCCCTTGATGAAGTCGCAGCCGGAGTGTGAGCGGCTGGGTGCGGTCGAACTTGCCAACGAGTTGCTCGCCACCCGATGGGCCATAGACTTCGAATTGTTCGCTTTGGGGTCGAGCGACGAGGCTGATGGTTCCTTCGGGAAGGATCCACGCCAGGCCCGGCCCCCACGAATTGGCGGCAGTGTCGTCGCCGCAATCGATTGTGAGATCGACCGACGCCCCGGCTTCCGGCCAGCTCCGCTCCAAATAGACGCAGGTATCGGGAATCGCCAGCAGCTCGCCCGCCTTTCCTTCGTTGCGATAGGTCGCGCGGGGATCGCTGGAGCTGATCGTCGGCTTCCAGCCGGCATCGATCTCGGAGGCACTCTTGCCTTCGCCGAACCTTTCCTGAAAGAGGACCTGCCCCGCTTCAAACCCAGCTGCCAGTGGTGGCGGTGCGAAATGGAGGACAAGATGCTTGCCGGGTGGAGGCCAGGGAAGATCCCGCGGCATCCATTCGGGTCGCTTTTTCCATGGGAACCGGGCCTCAATCGGCCCGACTTCATGCGAAAGATAAGTGTAGGCGTCGGGCAGGGATTGCAACTGCCCGATCCACTCCGGCTTCAAATAGTTCTTCACCGGCTGGCCCGTCAGCCCGCCAACGGGAAAGACGTTGCCATCGATCGTCACCCGCGCCTCCGGCCCCACCGCGCGAACATACTCCTCGCCGGTGGACAGGAGCTTGAGACTCGTCGTCGCCACCTGCGGCGTCAAGCGCCACACTCGCTCGGCCAGCCCGTTGGTGAGCCGCACCTCCCCCGGCACCACCTCGACACGGCTCACGTAGGGCGAGGGATCCAACAGCCAATCCCCGGAGCCACCAGCTTTCTCGGCAGCCATCGCGACCAGAGCGGGATAGAACCCGCCGCTGGCGAAGACCATCAGGCAGATGGTACCAATCAGAACCCAGGCGTTACCTCGAAATGAACATTGCTCAACGGCCGCTCGCCGAATTCGAGCAGCTCGAGGCGGATGGCGGTCGCGAGAGATCTCTGTCCACATGATCAAACCATTCGGCGGGGGAATCGGGTCGGCGGGGGAATCGGGCGGGGCATCATCCGGCAGGCCCACGACCCTACACCGCAAAACATCACCACGCCAGACGTTTTCTGACGTGGCGTGTTGAGATTCGGTGGCATCTGAGAGCGAATCGAGACGTCGTCCCCCACATGGGCCCGCCACCGGCGAGAACGCCTCCATCAAGCTCGCGTCAGCTTGCTAAACACCAGGTTTGCCCACTGCCGAATGTCATTGCCGAGGAGGCATGGCATGTCCGCCAGACCAAGTCCCATAACGAGGTTTGGATCGGACAATTGCGGTGATGCACATCTTATGAATTGTGAATAGAAAATTCTTGACATCATTTCCATGGATCACCATTCTATCCACCGGTTCACCAGTTCTTATCCCATCCTTCCCCTCTCAGTTTTCAGGACTTCTCATGATTCCCGCATTCATCCCCGCCCGTCGCAGTGGTTTTGGCGAGATCGTGGGCTGGTTCATTCGAGTGGTCATTTACGACATCTGCATCACCACCATCTCGGATGTTCTCGGTGTCCCGCGATTGTTCGCACTCTTCATTTTCCTGGGAATCCTCGGCGCGATTGCCGTTGGCGGCTACATTCTGAAGCAGCGGATCGCCCCCGGCGTTGATGACTAATCTTGCGCCGAGGTGCACGCGGTTTGGTGTGGCTCTCTTCATCAATGCCAATGTCTTAAGAGCCACCGACGACTGCGGAACTTCGCCTGATTATGGATGCCATCGCCGCCAGTCCCATCACAGTCGTCAACCATAGGAACCCCCGGGCGTCATGCAATACGAGATCCTGCACCGCCCGGTCTTTTCCACCCTCGACATTCGGCTCAATGCTCAAGAACAGGTGATCGCCCGACCCGACAGCATGTTGTCGATGTCCACTGGAATTCTCATTTCGACTACCATCTCCCAAACCGGGAAGAAGCCCGGCTGGTGGTCGGGAGTCAAGAGTGTGGCCGGTGGGCAGTCGTTCTTCACCGCCGTTTTCACCGCGAAGCGTGACGACCAGCAACTGACACTGGCTCCACAGGATTACGGCGATATTCTCACCCTCACTCCCGAGGGCGAGAACGGCTATTTTCTCGCCCGTGGTTCTTATCTCGCCCACTTGGGGGATTGTCAGCTGGCCCTCAAGTATGGCGGCATGAAGGGCTTCATGGCCAAAACCGGCCTCTTCTTCCTTCACGCGACGGGCGCCGGTTCCCTCTTCTGCCAGACACGCGGGGCGATCCTCGAGAAGCGACTCGAGGATGGTGAGAACTTCGTGATCGACAACCGCTATATTGTCGCCTTCTCCGATACTGTCCAGTATCAGCTCGTCAAGGCGACCACCAGTGCCAAGGATTCGCTGGTCTCCGGAGAAGGTCTCGTCAACCGCTATACGGGGCCGGGGATTGTCTATTATCAGACCCGTGCGAAACCACCGACCAGCTTCTTCGGGGTGCTACTGAGTTCCGCCACTTAAGAAGGTGAAACTTTCGACCGGACGCGTGAGGCTCTTCCCGCCTTGATGGCAAGAACTCATCGAGCTCCCTCCCGGGATTGATATGGCAAATCCCCTTGAAATCCCAACGCGCGATGCACTTCTGGAGCGAATGGCCCGAGCGAATCGCCTGGCCTTCATCTGGTTGTTCGTGCAGATTCTACTCCTGTCGCTCCTTTGTTATGTCATCGACTGGCAGAGGGTGCAGGATGAGCCGCTGGTTTCCATCGTGGCCGCACTTTATGTAACGGGCTCGTTCCCGTTGACGATCCTTCAAAGCTGGGGAACGAACAAGAAGGAGATCGGCCAGCTCAAGGAAACGACGCGTTTTGGCGTGTTTGATAAGTATCGACTGCAGGAACTCTATCGGCAAACGCTCGAAAAGCTGCAGCTTCCCGATAATCGGTTGCCGGTCTATATCACAGCCGACAAATCTCTCAATGCTCAATCGGTCCACTTCGGTCTGGGCCTGCTGCTCCGCTCTGTTCACGGGATCTATCTTCATCGGCAGGTGCTCCACAAGCTGACACCGGCGGAGGTCCAGGATCTCATGGGTCATGAGCTGGGGCACCTTTATCGCTATTATCTGGTATCGGACAGGTTCCAGCTTATCACTCTGGCACTGGGGGCAGCCGTCGGTTTGTATTTGACTCAACTGGCTGGCAATTCCTACCTCATCGGACTGGTGGTCTTGACGGTCTGCACGGGCGTCTTCTGGACGCTGGCAACATGGCCGCATCGTCGGCTCTCGCAGACGATCGAGTATCTCTGCGACGATCTGGGAGCCCATGTGCATGGCGTGAATGTTTCCATCAACGGCCTGTTGAAAGTCGGTGCGGATGCCGAATTGCAATATGCCATTCTGCACTTCGCTCTGGCGGAAGGATCGAAAAAGAATCTGGCCATCGATCAGATCGTCGCCTTGATCCAACAGGCGATCCCCTACGGCACCTCCACCGCCGGCGAACTGCAGGAAGCTGTCGGGAAGGAGATCAAGGCCCAGGCCAAGGCGGGCGGCGAAGCTTCACTCAAGGGTTTCTATCGATATCTATTCGCCGGGGATCCGGATGAAGCCTTGAGTGACGAGGTCGATGAGTACCGGTTGCTCCAAGCCATCCCCCGGCTCGACTGGGAAGCCGCATTCACCTCACGAAAATCGACTATTGGCCCGGAAGAGCGGCTTTTGAACGACACGGAGATCGAGCGGCTCGTGGAATTGATGATGTCGGATCCCGAAAAGCTCTTGTTCCGCATTCCGGAACTCGCGGTGCGAGATTCCTCCGCAGCCCATCCACCACTCGACCAGCGCATCTACTACCTCTGGTTCAACCGCCAAGCCATCGAAGCCAGTCGACGCGGAATGAGGTAGAGATTCGGTCACGCACGCCCATCTGGCCAACAACACAGGAGACGCAAGGGTCGCTTGAAACTCATCGCCACTGCCAGAAAGGCGGAAATCAACCTTGCGTGGGCAGAACGGGTTCGAGAATGTTTCTGCGGGCATTCCCCTGGGCTCTGCCCTTGAAGTCCTGTTTCGCGATGCTTGAGAAGGGAAGGAATCGACCTGTCAGGATGATCCCCATTGGAGAGCCAAGGATGGCATATCGTCGTTCAACGGATCAGCTGTGGGATTTGATCAAGCGAGTTTTCCTGCAACTCTCAGCAGCGAGCTGTGCCCTCCAGTCTACCTATGGAGCATAATGGACGCGATTCTCTGGCGGTTGCGGACCGGTTCGCTGTGGAGGGGCGTGCCCGGGGGGTTTGACTTCTGGAAAAAAGTTGACAACTACGTCAGTAGGCGAAATTCCGACGGCGCTCTGGAGGAGTCAAACAATGACTGTTCCAGCGGACCGTGCATGCCCATGGCATTTCCCAGGATCCTTAATGTGTTGATGGGACGATCGTCTGGATCGCCCGTTGTGCGGCAGGGGAGGGGGATGCCCGCGAATCTGGAAATCTGCGTTGGGGACGCTCACGAGGAGGCCTTTCCACCAAGATCCATCTAATTTGCGATGCGGGCGGCTGCCCGTCCACTTCGAGCTTTCAGCCGGTCTGGCTCATGAGAACATGGCTTTGGTGAATTGGCTAAATGAGTCGACGATAAAAATGAAAATCGTGGTACTCGTGCAGTGGCCTTCCAAAAAGATCGCTGTCGCCAGTGCAACATCATGAAACGACGGACTCAAGAAATGCCGCGGCGTATTCGTCCGCCATGAAAGATGGCCACAAACCTCGCCAATCTGATCAAAATGGCTCTCATTCAGAGAGACCGGAAAGTGATCACATCATGATTTTAGAGTCAGAGTCTAGTTTCGATTGAAATGCGGACAGGGAACTTGCCATCGGTTTCTCCTATGGCCCGTATGACAAGCCCTTCACCCGGCAATCTGGCTCTTCGCTGTCGCACGAAAAAACCCGAGGCGGCGGGGCCGTTCTCGGGTTGATGGTGCGTTCGCAGTGTCTAGCGTTGAGTGAGGTTTGCGGGGCGGGAAGAAGTTTTAGTCAGTACGGACGCCATGGCCTTCACGAATCGGTGAAGGCTGCCATGTGGTCTAAAAACCCATCGTCACTATGCGTGATGCACGTCGATCGTGTGGGTGGTCGTCGGCACCGGATCGGCATCAGTGCAGAGTTCCTCGCGCACGATGTTCATGTCGCGTGGGGCTTCGATCCCCAGCCGAACCGTGTTCGGCCCGATGCGGACGATCGTCACTGTGACGTTCTCGCCAATCAGGATCTTCTCGCCCGGCTTGCGTGACAGCACCAACATAACCCACCCCCTTCATGGTCCGGATTCGCTTCCCTGTGAATCGACAACCTCTGCGGGGTTGCCGATGTCGCCCGGCCACACCGCCCCTTTTTAGGACTGGCGCGGTCATTCCGATGGCGTCATCAAGAAGATATCAACTCGAAGCCAGTGGAATCCAGTGCAAAATCGGCATTTTCCGCGACTCTTAGTAGTCAACTCCGCTTTGGCGTGAATGTGCCTGAAAAAGAGGCTGCCTGTTTTCTGGGCATCTCCAGCCTGGCTGCCAAAACGGCAGGTGCGTTCGAGGCTGGACAGGCTTGTCTGGCGGCAACTTCTTGTCGCGGCTTGATTTACTCAGCCACATTGGGAAAGCTGCGGGAAAGTGGGGTGGATTTCGTCCAGTGGCGGCTTTTTACGGGGGAGGCGGGCCCATGGTTCGCATCGGGATTCTCGGCATCGGTTTCATGGGCTGGACGCATTTCGCGGGGGCGATGAAGATCCACGAGGATGGCCGCGTCGCCGGCTCGAAGCTCAAGGGAGGCACCGTCGCCGCCATCTGCACCCGCAGTGCCGAGAAGCTCGCCGGGGATTGGACGAGCATCCAGGGGAACTTCGGCCCGCGCGGCCCCAAGCTCGATCTTTCCAAAATCGGCGCCTACGACCAGCCGAAGGAGATGTTCGCCGATCCCGACATCGACCTCATCGACATCTGCCTGCCCAACGACCAGCACGAAGAGATGGTCATCGCGGCTCTTCAGGCGGGGAAGAATGTCCTCGTCGAAAAGCCGATCTCGGTCGATCTGAAATCCGCCGATCGCATGATGGCCGCCGCCAAGAAAGCCGGCAAGTTGCTTCTGGTGGCGCATGTCCTCCCCTTCTTCCCGGAGTTCCAGTTCGCCGCTGAATGCGTGGCCAGCAAGAAGTACGGCAAGCTGCTCGCGGCCAACTTCAAGCGGGTCATCAGCAGCCCCAAGTGGTCGGGCGGGATGTCGGACTTCACGAAGCTCGGCGGCTGGGGGATCGACCTCCACATCCATGACAACCATTTCATTTCGCTGATCTGCGGCAAGCCCAAGCAAGTTTTCTCACGCGGGTTTTTGCAGGAAGGTTTTGTGAACCATGTCCACTCGAACTATGTCTTCGAAGATGACGGTCTGGCGGTCTCGGCGGTGAGTGGCGGGTTGGGTGCCCAGGGGTTGGATTTCGCCCACGGGTTCGAGCTCTTCTTCGAAGAGGCGACCGTGATCTTTTCCGCCGGGACACTCGCAGGCCAATGGTGTGCCGATCGCCCGCTGACCGTGATCTCCAAGGGGAAGGCGACACAGCCGATGCTCAAGGGAGGTGGAGAATGGTGCTCGGCCTTCACAGCCGAGTTGCAGCAGGCGGTGATTGCCGTCCAGACGGGCGAGGTGCCCCGCGGCCTCTCCGCCGAACTGGCCCGCAGTGCCTTGGCTTTGTGCCATGCCGAACTGGCGAGTGTGGAAAGCGGGAAGCCTGTAAAGGTGTCATAGCGATGTGATTCCTTGACGCTTTTCTCAAGACCTTTTGCTTTCGACTGTTTCTTTAAGCCAGTATGACAACTGGCGATTGCCGAGAGATTCATGCTGGATAACCTGCCCGTTCATTCCATGCCCTTCGGCGACTTGACCATCGAGGGCTGGTCGCGGGCCGCCGTGCAGAGTTACTGGCGTGTCCCCGAGCTGAAGATCGGCTTCGACCTGGGTGGCAGCCCGTGGGATTTCATCGGCATCCCCACGTTCTTCATCACGCACGCACATCTTGACCACATGGCCGCCTTGCCCGCCTATGTCGCGCGCCGACGGATGATGAAGCTCGAACCACCCACGGTCTATGTCCCCGAAGCGGTGGTCGAAGATGTCGAGCGGATGCTCCGCGCGTGGCAGAAGCTCGATCGCGGCCGCATGGTGGTCAACCTCATCGGTGCGGGCGACAACTCCGAGTTCGAGCTGGGCCGCGAGTGGGTGGTGACGACCTTCCCCACGCAGCACACCGTCCCCTCCGTCGGCTACATCATCTGGAACCGCCGGATGAAGTTGAAACCCGAGTATCACGGTCTCTCGGGCGATCAGATCCGCGACTTGAGGCTGGCGGGCAACGAAGTGACGGCCGAAGTCCGCACGCCGTGGATCGCCTACACGGGCGACACCGCCCCGGCGGGCCTCGACAGCTGCGAAGCGATCTACAAGGCCAAGGTTCTCATCACCGAGATGACGTTCTTCCGCCCGGAACACCGCCGGGAGAAAGTCCACAAGTTCGGCCACCTGCACCTGGATGACTTCGTCGAACGCAGGGATCGCTTTCAGAACGAACTGATCATCGCCATGCACTTCAGCACCAGGTACCCAACCCCCACGATCGAAAAAGCCGTCATGAAGCGGCTTCCCCCCGAGCTGAAACCCAAGATCAAACTCTGGCTATAGCGATTGTTGAAGACGGTCATGTGGTTGGCGTGGGCAATTCCCCCTCTGGCTTCTCCTCTTCCCTCCTTCTTCCCCTCCTCCGGGTCACTTCTCCGGCTGATAAAGCCTATCGGCGAACTGGGCCCGGATCTCTTCCACGGGGATGGTGCAGGACCGCGTGACGAGTTCCTTCTGCGGCGGGAAGTAGAGGGCATGGAGTTCGAGCTGCTCGAAGGGAGCCAGGTCTTGCTTGGCTGCACAGGTCGAGAGCACCCGGTTTTTGAACTCCTCGTAGGTGGCGCTTTCCGCGTTCGGGTCGAAGAAGGTGCGGATCACGACGCGGAGCTTGGCCGGTCCTTTCTTGGGCAGTCCTCCTTCGACACGCGGGTTCGATTTGGGAAATTCCTGGCCCAAGGCCACGGTCAACGCCCGGAAAGGTTTCGTCTGGGCATTCCAGAAGATCGTCACCGCCACCGCGATCGACAGCCCGAAGGCGATCATGGCGATGACGACATACTGCCCGGCGACGGTGTTCCCCCTCATTCCTTCGCCGGTGGCTTCTGCGGGAGGATTGGCGGGTGGGGGCGAATCAGGCGAAGGCGAGGAACTCATGGAGCATCCGGAGCGGTGGGAGGATCTTCGGGAAGTGGCGCTCCCTGATTGTAGCGAACTTGGCCCGCCCGGTTGATCCGGTAGAGGGCCGGCCGCCGCCCGGTTTGCCACAGCCTGCCGATCTCGCCGGTGGCGTCGCTGATGATCACCCCGCCGAACTTCCCCGAACGGGCCAGCTCCTGGCGGACAATCGGCGGCAGGGAAGTGGTCACAACCACCAACTGCGTTTCGCTCCAAGCGGTGTTGGAACGCACGGCCCGGGAAGAGAAATCGAGCCTCGCCCGACTCTTCAAAATCTCGATCGCCGCCCGCGAGTCCGCCTCGGTGATGTCGTTCAGGAACAGCAGATCGATCTCATGTCGACCCACCAGCGACTCCAAGCGAAACATCCGGTTTTGCAGGTCGAGTCCTTCAAAGCGGGGAGCCGGTTGGAGGAGTCCACCGGATTCCGGGCCATGGTTGGAATGGGCATCGACCACTGAGAGCCTGATCACGGAAGTCGAACGCCAGAGGCACAGCGCGAAGATTCCACAGGCAATTGCCAGCAGAACGCCTCCCCTGTGCCATCTCGATCGATTTGCCTCAAGCACCCGCATCAATGTCCCGATTCAGCGAAACCGAGGTTCCTTTGCAGAAACATCATACCCTCTGGGACACCGTCACGCGGAAAAACAAGGCTTTCAACTGGGAACAGTGCATAGGACTCTAAGCTGTTTTCTTGTCGAAGTTTATGTGATGTTCTTGCAGGGACATGACTCTCGGGATGCCTCGTTGCATTTCTCCGAAGGTTGACTGGCACAAATGGGCACCTATGATTGAGACTGAGACTCAGTGTCGTGATTTTGTGGGTGGAGATAGTGGGTGGTGTTGGTGATGACTTTGATTGGGGAAATCCTGAACTTCAGGAGGGGGCGGTGGTTGCTCTTCGGCGCGACGGCCTGGCTCGCGGGCGTTGCGAATTCTGCCGTCATGCTTCGAGGTGACGAGCCGCCTCGTGCACCTGCGGCGCCCTCCTCACTGCCTGCAACACCCCAAATCCGCATCATTCGGGGACGATCCGGCTTCTTCGAGCGGCTCCCGCCTCGACCACCTCGTGATCAGGCGGCTCGCGCCGAGCATATCGCCAGGCTCCGTCTGGAATATGCAAAGCCGCCACAGAACTGGCCTGCTCCCCTGATCGATGCGGGTGTGGAATGGCAGGAACTGGGGCTGCTTCCCAGTCAACCGGTTTCAGCTTTGGATGTCCCGCTGGAACCCAAGCGCCAACTGGGCCGGTTGCTCTTCTTCGATCCTCGCCTGTCGCACTCCGGGCAGATGGCGTGCGCCTCTTGTCACGACCCCGATCTCGGTTGGGCTGATGGACGGACGGTTTCCTTCGGCACCGGGCGTCTCTCCCTCCCCCGAAATGCCCCGTCGATCATGAACAGTGCGTTCCAAGAAGCGTTTTTCTGGGACGGCCGCGCTTCGTCGCTGGAGGATCAGGCCATTCAGGTTCTGATGAATCCCGATGAAATGAACTCTTCACCGGAGATCGTCATTCAGCGGTTGTCGCAGCTTCCCGACTACGGCACCGCTTTCCAGGAAGCGTTTGGCACCAGTGAGATCACGCTGGATCGAGTGTCCAGGGCTTTGGCCGCCTTTGAACGCACTCTCATTGGCGGACGCAGTCGGTTCGATGCCTTCCTCTCGGGGAAGTCGGCGGCCCTCTCCGACGAGGCGCTCTCGGGGTTGGATCTCTTCCGCCGGGAGGCCCGCTGTCTGAATTGTCACCACGGGCCGTTGTTGAGTGACAAACGGTTTCATGATGTCGGCCTGAGTTATTTCGGCCGCTCCTACGAGGATCTGGGTCGCTATCGATCGACCGGCGATGTCGCCGATTCCGGAAAGTTCCGGACACCATCGCTACGGAACATCACCGCCACCCGGCCCTACATGCACAACGGTCTGTTCGAGTTGGAGAACGTGATCAACCTCTATAACGCGGGGATGCCGACGCTCGTCCCCAAACCCGATCAGGAGAATGATCCCCGTTTCCCCAAAAAGTCGCCACTGCTTAAACCCCTGGGGCTGAACCCGCAAGACGTGGCCGACTTGCGGGCCTTTCTCGAATCGCTGGAAGAACCCCGCACCCGCTTCCGGCCTCCCAAGCTTCCGGGTCGCGAGGCCAGTCCCGTCGATGGCGCTGCGGCAGACAACTTCTCCGACCCACGTTGAACGACGCCGCCTTGTTAATCAACACCGTATGGAATTCCGCATCAGCCAACGGGAGCCGATCTTCCGTCCAGCCAGAAACCGCTCTTGGACGATTCATCATGTCATCCACTCTCAGCAAACGATCCGGTTTCACTCTGATTGAACTCCTGGTGGTCATCGCCATCATCGCGGTGTTGATCGCATTGCTGCTCCCCGCCGTGCAGCAGGCGCGGGAAGCGGCCCGCCGAACCCAATGCAAGAACAACCTGCATCAGCTGGGATTGGCGTTGCACAATCACCACGCCACCTACAATGCCTTTCCCCAAACGGTTTCGGCAACTGGGGTCACACACTACTGGGGGGCGCAACTACTGCCCTACCTCGACAACAATCCCTTGGCCGGAATCTATGACTACACGGTGAGATTCAGTGATGCCAAAAACAAGGCGGCTGTGCAGTACGTTCTTCCCTATATGGTTTGTCCATCGACGCCGAACGGTCCGCACATGGATGTCCGCTTTGTTATCACCGCTCCGGGATGGGGGGCTGCTGCAGCCGATTACATGGGTAACGCCGGTCCCAGTTCCAATATCTGGAGTGTTCCAGCCCAAGTGAACTACCCCAAACCTGCTGACATCAAAGGGTTGTTTTCGGGGAACACGGATCCGGGGAAACCGGGGGTATCGACAAAAGATGTGGTTGATGGCACATCCAACTCCATCGCGATCGTGGAGTCTGCAGGACGCCCCAAAGTGTGGCGTAATCAAGAAATGGTGGCTGGCTCCGGAGAGGTGGGTTCCACACCAGTTTCATCAGCTTATGTCTCCACATGCGCGTGGGCCCAAATTAATGCAGTAGCGGTTCGTGCGTATAGTGGCGACGCAACATCCTATGCCGCAGGTGCCAACCGCATGATCAACGCCTCCAATTACTATTCAATGTATAGTTTTCATGATGGTTTGGTGAATATCCTGATGATTGATGGCTCCGTACGCAGTGTCAGTGAAAACATCGACATCAACACTATTGCTGCCCTGTTGACGATCCAAGGCAACGAGGTCGTCGGCGACTTCTAACAAAATCGCTCACTTGGTCTTCGTCTGGTGGGTATGGCCGTCGTAGGAGATGACGGAGGGCTTGTCGTCGATCATCGTTTCAATATGGACTGGCCGCGCCCAGAGTTTTTGCAGATTGATGAGCGTGTCCCGGGCGTAGTCCTGCTTGAGTTCTACCCCCTGGAACTGGTGCTGCAAATAGAGTTCACCCCGGTTGCGGAAATTCCCATCCACCACATAAATGAACGGGCGGCCGTGGTTGGTGAGGCTGTTAAGGAGCTGCGCCTTGACCTGATCAAACTCACGCGAGGCGATCTCGTACTGATCGGCGGAAGGATTGTAGGCGAACGAGAACATCTTGTGCTGGGCGCAGAACTCGGGCGTCAAAAACTCGTCGATGAACGTGATGTCGTTGTGAACGCGGCGGACCTCGAAAATCTTCTCGCGGCCCAGGCCCGTATCTCGCTTCCAGCGGGCCTTCTCCTTCATATCCGGGCAGTTCTCGTAGTCGGCCCCGAATTGGCCGTTGTTCCACCGCTCTTCGATGTTGCGGAACAGCTCAATTCCAACCTTGTAGGGATTGAGCCGCTGGGGCGTCATCGCAACGGTTCCCGAGTGATGGTCGGCGTAATCGATCACTTCGGCGTCGGTGAGGCCGTGCCGGGTCATGAGGAAGGTGTGCCAATAGCTGGCCCAGCCTTCGTTCATGATCTTCGTCTGCCCCTGGGGCGCGAAGTAATAAGCCTCGTCACGGATCATCGAGAGCACATCGTGCTGCCAGTCGCGCAAAGGGGCATGCTGGAGCAGGAACTGGAGGATATCCCGTTGGGGCTGCTCCGGGAACGACCGTTTCTTCACCCGCTCGACCTCGCGGTCTTTGCGCTCCTTCGCCTCCCGCTCCAGGACATCCGGCGGGTTGATGAACTGCTCCATATAGCCCTTCGAGGGGAATTTCCCCTCGGTGGCGAGATACTCGAAGTCGTCGTCCCGCAAGAGGGCCGCGTGCGGCATAGCCGAGATGTCCGGCGCCCGCTTGATATGCACCGAATGGGGATCGATCAGATCCTCCAGCGACAGGCAGGCGTCGATGAACTGCTCGACCTGCTCGTAACCCACGCGATCTATATATCGGCTCACCCGCGCGCCATGATTGGCCATCTGGTTGAGCATCTTGCGGTTGGTGTGCGAGAAAAAGGCGTTGTTCTTGAAGAAATCGCAGTGACCGTAGACATGGGCGATGACCAGTTTCTGGTCGATCATCATGTTCGTGTTGAGCAGATAGGCGTAGCAGGGGTCGTTGTTGATGACCATCTCGTAGATACGCTGCAGCCCATACATGTGGGTCTTCATCAGCTCGTCGTATTCCGCCCCGAACCGCCAGTGCGGGTACCGGGTGGGGAACCCGCCATAGGCGGCGAACATGCAGAGTTCCTCCAGGTCGAGGACCTCGAAGATCGTCTCGTAGAAATCGAGCCCGTACGACCGCGCGTACTCCTCCGTCCGCAACTGCACCTCCCGCAACTCGGCGGGCAACTGGCGATGGGTGGAGATCGACGTGGCCATAGGCTTCCCTCACTCCCGGCGATTTTCGAAGTAATGCGAGTAAGAGAGTTTTCACCGCGAAGATCGCGAAGGAAATGAGACAAGAAAACAAAAAGTTTCGAGGATGATCGTGGAGTCCAGCCGGGTCGCCCGATCAAAGCCTTTTGAATCCCCTTTTCTTCCCTTCGCGTTCTTCGCGCCTTCGCGATGAAAAATCTTCTCTTTTAGACACTGGTGGCAACCGGCACACCTCGGGAGAGGCTACTATTTCCCCTTCCCAAGAAATGTCTTGATCGACTCGTAGATTCCTTCGCGGTTTTTGATCTCCGAGAGAATCAGGTTCTCAAATCGCGGTGCTATCTTTTTGAGTTCGCGCAGGTAGTCGCCCGTGCCGTAGGGGCTTTCCACCTGCCCGTAGCAGAAAAGGTTGCAGACGGGGATCAAATCGTTCTGCAGCTTCTGCATGCAGAGCGTGTTGTCCTCGCCCCAGTTGTCGCCGTCGCTGAACTGGAAACAGTAGATGTTCCAGTCCGCCGGGGGGAAGTCGCGTTCGATGATTTTCTGGGCCATGTTGTAGGCCGAGGAGATCCGTGTGCCGCCGCTTTCCCGCGTGCGGTAGAAGGTGTCCTCATCCACTTCATGAGCGACGGCGTCGTGGACGATGTACCGCCTCTGGAGTCCGTCGTACTGGCTCCGCAGCCAGGTGTCGATCCAGAACGATTCCGTCCGGACGATCTGCTTCTGGTCGTCGGTCATCGAGCCGGAGACATCCATCATATAGACGACCGCCGCGTTCGCATGCGGCAACACCACCTCCGACGACGAGCGGAAGCGTTCATCCTCATGCGTGGGGATGACGACGGGCGTCTTCGGATCGTAACCCCCCGTGGCGATCAGCCGCCTGAGGGCTCGTTTGTAGGTGCGTTTGAAATGTCTTAAAGACTTCGGCCCAGTCTGGCGAATGCTGTTATAGCGCAGTTTTTTCGTCTTGAGCGTGCTGTCTCCCTTGGGAGTGATATGTGGCAGCTCGAGCTCGCTGCCGAGCATGTCCGCGAGTTCGTCCAGCGTCAGTTCCGCCTCGCGGATATGCTGGCCGACATCATCCCCCGGCTGCGCGAGTCCCCCTTCCTGATCGCCCCCCTTACCGACGGGCTGGCCCGCTTCGCCCTCTCCTTGGCCGACGCCGCCGGAGCCTTTGTTGCCGTGGCGGAAGCGGGGAATATCCAGGTTGGGGATGGGGATGCTGACGACCTCACGCCCTTGCCGGCCCAGAATCTCACCCTGGGTGATATACTTCTTCAGCCCTTCGCGGACTTTGCCGCGGACGATTTCCTTGAAGCGCTGGGTATCCAGATCAATGGGACGGGTCATGTCTGGGCCTCATGCCGGTGGCTGGCGGGGTTCATCCGCGTGGGTTGTAGACGCCTTTGTGAGAAGTGCGGTAACTTTGGTGTTTTCACTATCAGTCGCTGAAGCCGATGGCGAAGATCTTTCAACCACGTCGGGCACCGTGGCGATCAAGAACCACCTCCGTTTCCGAACAACATCGAGCGTCCGTCGAGTCCCGCCTTGAAGCAAGCACCGACATCGATGCTCAAGCCATCGAAGATCACGCTGGTTATCGCATCTCCCGCTCGGAAGACGCCGCCGTCCGAATAGCCCTCTTTATCGCCCATCCTGGTGAACAGCCGGAATTCCGAGCGAAGAGGGTCGATGATCCAATATTCCGGGATTCCGGCCGCTTCGTACTCACCCCTCTTCTTGACTTCATCGCGATCCCTCGCCATGGCACCTTCGCTCAGAATTTCCACGACGAGGAGCGGACTCGTGACGAATGGCGTGCGCGTGGAATCGATTCCTGGCAAAACCATGAGATCCGGTTCCCTGACCAGGTTCTCGTTCAACTTCAGCCGGATCGGAGCCGCCAGCACAACTCCCCGCGGATGCTGGCGCAGATAGTTGAACAACGCCAATTGCAGGAAAAAAGTGATGAGCTGATGTTCCGCAGACGGCATATCGAGGAACTCCAGCACACCTTGATTGAACTCAATCGGCACATGAGTTTTCAACGCCAGATAATCATCCAGACTCCAATCCCCCTGTATGGGAAATTGATGGACGAGTTCCCAGGTAGGCTCTCCCTTCGACGAAGCCTTCCTTCCGAACTTGCTCCACGTCTCGACATGTTCCGGCGTCGTGGCCGTACTCAAGCTCGAGAGATCTCGACTTTCCAACTGCGTGGGAGCGGGATTCATGAGGCCCCTCCCTTGAGAAGGTTCCAATCGCCTTGGCCAGCCGCGAAGCAGGCCGCCACATCGATCACGAATCCCGGCAAGTAGGTCGACACCGCGACGTTTCCGGGACTGAACTCCCCCGCTACGACATACTCCCCACCACCAGTCGGCAGTCGCAGCACGGTGATCAACTCCCTCTCCGGATCGACAATCCAGTATTCAGCGATCCCGGCGAGCGCGTAGTCGTTTCGTTTGTCGATGTAATCGCGATTACGGTCGGAAGGCGACCCGCTGACCACTTCCATCACCAGATCCGCGCCATCGGACGGTTTCGCAAGATCGTTCACGCGGCTGGGCGTCGCAAACACGAGATCCGGTTCCCGGTAACGACCCGGACCGACACGGACGCGAAGAGGCGCGAAGACCACGAAACCGAGCTGGCGGGGCCGAACAAACGACTTGAGATGCTCGTACAAGAACTCCAACACGTATTGGTGCGACCACGTCGGCATCGGCGGAAACTCCAGCACTCCGTCAACCAATTCAATCAGGCGACTGCTGTTGATCGCCAGATAAGACTCTTCGCTCCAATCCCCCTGCACGGGAAATTGATGGACGAGTTCCCATGTCGGCTCGCCCTTGCGCGACCGGGGGATCGAAAACTCGGTTGCTGTGTTGTTGGTCGCCGTCGACATGCCATACCGATCAAAGACATGGAAGTTGTGGACGATGAGAAAATTCGCTCGCAGCCGTCCTCAACTTGAGCGTACCAGACTGTTCCACCTCCGGGCCAATGGAAAGGAGGCCGAGGGTCTGGGGGCGGAGGGAGCGAAACAAGTGGCACCCGTCAATCCACCTTCCCCGTTGCCATGCGCAATCTCGCAGTACGGTACGCCGCCCGTGCGAACCGCACGGGCGGCGTACCGATGAAGGATCCCAAACAATCATCAATC
>PNLE01000052.1 GCA_013822855.1 Planctomyces sp. | reverse complement strand
CAGCCCCTTGTCGATCGACTCGCCGAATTTCACTTCCACTGGCCGATGCAACACCTCGGCCAGATACTCCCCCAGCTTCTTGTAATCCCGCTGCGCATACCCCTTCACGCAAGGGCAAGACAACTCCGCCGCCAGGGGATCCATCACCACCATCACTATTGGCGGCTGATCCGCAGCCAATGAAGCGGGCGTGGCCAACAGCCCACCCCACAACACCAGCAGACAGGAAACATCTCGAAGACGAAGCCAACTGATCATAAAGCGACCTTTCAGGCCCGGATTCCGCCCTGTCTCCCTCTCCCAGTCCGCTGGGAGAGGGCCGGGGTGAGGGAGAGTCCCCCCACATTCAACAACCAACTCCGGGTTCAACGGGTGCCACTGCTGGCTTGCCAGCAGTGCTCCTCCCGCTCACACCAGCGGCAGACACCCCTCCACCACCTTCAACACCGGGTGGCCCAGACGTGCAAAGCCATGCCTCGGCCACCCCTCACCCGCTGACTCATCCCCAATCCTTTTCCCCTTCCCGCCTCACCGCCTCAATTACGCAGCCCGATTGAGCACCAGGATCTGCCCTTTCTCGACATCGAAGTAATAGAGTTGCGTCCCCTCTGGCGAGATGCCGATCGACGAGTTCTTGCACCCCTCGGTCACCTTGGCGGCACCCAGCACTTCTTCAAACTTGCCATCGACTGTATACCGCTTCACAAGGCCATTCGACTCCGAAGTGAGCAGGCAACCCTTGGGATCAAGGCACGTGTTCATGGGGTTGCAGCACCCGCCGAAGCCCTTGGTGACATCCGCCCGGCTGGTCTCTCCAAAGGCCTTCGTGTTGTTCCCCTCGCGGTCGAACAGGACGACGCGATGCCGCGAATTCTCAGCGACTGCCAAGCCTTCCCCCGCGATCTGTACATCCATCTGCCCGCAGCATCCCGACAGCTTCGAGATGACCTTCTTGGGTTCCTTGAGGTCGTGCGTCATCCGCCACACGCAAAAGCCGTAACCGGTCGCCTCATGTGTCACCACGAAGAGATCCTTGTCGGAAACCGCCACCCGATGCAGTTCCTTCAAGCGCGTGAGAGCCCCGTCGATGACCTGCTCCCGCGTCTGCTTCTCTTTGGCGGTGAGCATTTGTTCGTAGGCGGCGACCATGCTTTTGGTCTGGAAATAGCTCGTCTTCTCGCGCGGCGTGCGGTCGGCCTCGGGCTTGGCCTCGAGTTCCTTGAGTGCGTCTTTGAAGTTGTCGACCTGCTCCTTGTAGGAGGCTACCTCCTCGGCATGCCGCTCCATCACGTCGGTCTCGAACTCCTGCCGCTTGGCGTTGATTTCCGTCAGGTGGGGCGATTCGGACTTGGCCAATAGCGTCCCGTCGGCCCCATAGTGCGCGATCTGGCCTTCCCCCACGACAAACACCGAACCATCCGGCGAGGCGTTCACCGCCTTGGGCGTGAAGCCCAACACGGCCGAAGTGACCACCTTTCCTTCCGTATCCAGCCACACCACCTTGCTGGGAGAAGCCTTTGTGGCACCGCCGATCGCACTGGCGATGGCTCCCACGATCGAGGTTTCCCCATACCGCTCGTTCTTCCCGGCGATGGCCACCAACTGGCCGTTCTTCAGCACGCAGAAGCCCAGAATGCTCCCCTCGCCCGCTGGCAGCTTGATCGTCTTCTCCTGCTTGAAGGGTGCCCCCTCCCGCACCTTCTGGAGCGACTTCGCTGCCTCGGCCTGCTCCTCCCGCCACTTCTTGAGGGCCTCGTTCTCCGCTTCGACCTCCACGACCGGCGCCTCGGCCTTGTCCGATTCTTCGGTCGTTGCCGGGGCCTCCACCTTAACGGGAACCGGGGCTTGAGCCGCGACAGGTTCGGCTGTCAGGGTGGCAGTCACCGCCGACTCTTGAACCTCAACGGGAACAGCGGGAGTCGCCGCCTCCTGGGCTGAAGCCAACGTGGCGGAGCAAGCCAGCAAACCACCGGCAAAAACCCGACGAGCGGCGGCCAGCTGCGATAGAGCGCTGCAATCGGTGTCGAAATTCCATGAGAACCGCACCATAAGACATTCCTTGGGAGAAGACCGGGCATCCGAGCTGAGAGTGGACTTGTGCCCACGTGGAGACAGGTGTGTTCGAGGCTAACCTGCACTATTCAAACCAACAAGGAAATTCCTTGTTGGGGAAAATGGCAATATGTCCCTCAAAAGATTGCCAGCACCTCACAACTTTCGTGAGACGTTTTTCTTTGTTGAACGATATCTTCGCCGTTCCTGCGTATTGAGGGTTCGTCCGGCAATCGGAATCAAGGAGCAATCTCGTGAAGCCATGGCCTCGTCCAATTCTCGTGACTTTTGCCGGAACACTGCTCCTCGCGACCTATGTCATATCCATCATGCCCACTCAAAACTCAAATGCTGGTGAGCAGGGCAAACCGAATGAAGAAATCACATTCACCCGCACAACTCATCACGACAAACCCTTTATCTCGATTCAAGTCGGCGACATGACACTGCTGGCACCCGCTGTGACGGTTCTTTTCGACACGGATCAAAAGGCGGCGGCCATCATTCCCAATCCACAAAATGACCTTCAGCTAAACATGAAGAGTCGTGGGTTTGATGTATCGCTTGCGGCAAAGAAATTAAGAGTTCCCTTGAGGCAGGGGGCCTTTGCTCAGAATGGTCAATCGATCGCGTTCACCAAGGAGTGAGTATTGGCCAAGCAGTCGTCCATCGGTTCACTTCCGAGCTTCGACTAGCGTTTCTTTTCACTGAACGCGTGTTTCGATTGATTCACCGACAGGCTGGTCGTCTCGCATTGCCGGGCGTTCGATGGGTCTGCTAGACTTCGCGCCGGAAACAACCTCCCTCCGGCCGCACTTTGGCTGAATTCCAACTGAAACACATGGCATGGCGAAGCTTTCGCAGGCGGATCTCACCGAACTCAACCGCACCTTCGAAGAACGGTCACCCACGGAACTCCTCCACTGGGCGACCGAGATGTTCGGCCCCCGCGCGGCCGCCATTTCCGCCATGCAGATGGCAGGCAGTGTCCTCTGCCATATGATCAGCGCGCAGAAGCTCGCCCTCCCCGTTCTCTTTGTCGACACGGGTGTCAACTTCCAGGAGACGCTCGAAACCCGCGATCGCATTGCCACCGAATACGGCGTCGAAATCCGCACGCTCAAACCCGATCTGTCGATGGACGAACAGACCAAGCAGCTGGGCGTGTTGTACCTCACCCCCGACGGGCAGGAACGCTGCTGCCACTTGCGGAAGACACTGCCGCTGGCCAAGACCCGCGGCCAATACGACTGCCTCGTCAGCAGCCTCCGCCGGGCGGAAGGGGGCAAGCGCGACAACGTGCCGATCCTTTCCGTCGACCCGCCCATGAATTCACTGCGGCTCAATCCGCTCGCGAACCTCCAGGATGATCAGATGGATGCGTACATCGCGACGCACCGGGTCATCATCAACCCGCTCCACTACCAGGGCTATTCGACGATCAGCTGCAACCGTTGCACGACACCCGTCCTGCCGAACGAACCCAAGCGGGCGGGCCGCTGGCGGCACCTGGGCCCGTGGGCCATGTATTGCGGCATCAACGCCACCGATGTCGACGGCGGCATCTCCCCCTCGATCGACCTCGGCCAGGAAGTCGTCGACCGCATCCTCGGCCGCTCCACCGACTTCGCGATCTGACCTGCGAGCGGAAAAGCAGGAAAAGCAACAAAGCGGAGACGCCAGAGGGGAGAATCAAAGGCAAACTGCTCCCTCGCCCAGTCCGCTGGGAGAGGGCCGGGGTGAGGGCGAGTCCCCAAAGATACAGCGATGATTACTTACCGCTGTTTATCTTCCCCCACCTCGCTTTTTCGCTCTCCCCTACCGCGCACTCAACTCCAGCAACCCCTTCACCCCCGTCGGCGCCACGGCCTGCCAAGGGATGATCGCCAGTTGCCGGGCGTGTTGCTCGCGGACTTCCTGGATGTATCGCGCCTCGTGCGCCTGCCGGGCGATGAGGCCGGGGTCGGTCACTGCGAGGGGCGTGAGGGACTGGTTGATCACCCAGGCGAACGGCTCGATCTCCGCCCGCCGCAGATCCTTCTGCAAGGCCGCCGCCTCATGCACCGGCGTGGCTTCCGGGAGCGTGACAATCAGCACGTGCGTGAAGTCGGGGTCGCGCAGCCGAGGGAGCAGCTTTTCCACGGATGTGGGGACTTGCGACGCCTGGCGGGCGACTTCCCGGTGATAGGCGAGAGCCGCATCGAGCAGCAGAATCGTGTGCCCCGTGGGTGCCGTGTCGAGAACCACAAAACGGTCTTCCCCTTCTTCGACGGCACGTGCGAAGGCCCGGAAAATGGCGATCTCTTCGGTGCAGGGGGACCGCAGATCCTCTTCGAGCAGCGCCTTGCCGCTCGCATCGAGGTTGGCTCCCGCCGACCCCAGAACTTCCTGCTGATAGAGCTCTGTTTCGACGGCGGGATCGATCCGATCGACGGTGAGGTTGGGCAGAGTGTCCCCCGCGAGTGTCGCCAGCACATGGGCCGCCGGGTCGGTCGTCGTCAGATGCACCGGGAAGCCCCGCTGCGCCAATTGGACAGCCACCGCCGCCGCAACCGTCGTCTTGCCGACGCCCCCCTTCCCCATGGTCATGACCACGCCGTGCGGGCGCTTCGCGATTTGCTCGACCAGGTCACCCAGCTGGCTGTTTGCCAGATTTTCCAACGGGTGGCTGGGGTGGAGTCCGCGAACCCCCGGCTCTTCGTCTTGGAAATCCTCGGGCATGCCGAGGCGGCGCAAGGACTCGATCCCCACGACCCCCGTGGTTCGTAAAGTCACCCGGGTTTGAGGCAACGCTCCCAACACGGCGGGCATCTCCGCCAGAGCGACTTCCGCCCGCGCCTGCATGGCGACGGCCAGTGGATCATTCGAGCGGGCTTCAAAAATCCCATTGATGACCAATTGCTGATTGTGCACTCCGAGTGCCGCCAGTTCGCCACTCGTCCGGGCCGCTTCTCGAAAGGCGGCCGCTTCGGGCCGGGTCACTAGCACGAGTGTCGTCAGTTCGGCGTTCGCCAACGCGATGGCCGTTTGCTGATAAAGCTCCTGCTGTGCCGCCAGACCCGCCAGCGGGCCGATGCACGATGTTCCCGTGGTGTTGTCTTCGAGATAACCGGCCCACGACGATGGCAGCGTCAACAGCCGTAGCGTGTGGCCCGTAGGGGCCGTGTCGAACAGCACATGCTCGAACTGGGTTGTCGCGTGGGGATCGCCCAGGAGCCGCGAGAACTCGTCGAAGGCGGCAATCTCCAGCGTGCACGAGCCGGAGAATTGCTCCTCCATGCTGGCGATGGCAGCCGGGGGGAGCAGATTCCGATAGGGCCCCACCATCTTCTCGCGATAAGCGGCCGCCGCCTGTTCGGGATCAAGGTTCAGTGCGAAGAGTCCCGGCACATTCGGAACACCGCGCGGCTGGTTGGTGAGTTCAACCCCCAGGACTTCATCGAGGTTGGAAGCCGGATCGGTGGAGACCAGCAGCACCTGTTTGCCGGCATCCGCCAACCCCACCGCCACCGCACAAGCGATCGAAGTCTTGCCGACACCCCCTTTGCCGGTGAAGAAGAGGATGCGTGTGGGGTGGGAAAGGAGCGGCATGGTGGGCGATCGATGTTGGGTGTTGGGGATTTGTCAGTTGTCAGTTGGGAGTTGGGAGTTGGCGAAGCCGATTCAGGTGGCACAGGTATTCCTTACTGTGGTCTTCGTCTTTGCCTTCCTCCCTCGCCCAGTCGGCTGGGAGAGGGCCGGGGTGAGGGTCTCTGCCTTTTCCCCTCTTGGCTCTTTCTGGCCTCTATCCTTCTCCCCTTCCGTTCAGCAGCAGCCCGGCTCACCACCACAACAGCCGCCATGATCGTGGTCGTGGTCGTGTGCATGGGCCGTTGAAAAATCGACGACCGCCAGGTTCGGCAGCAGCTTTGACCGCAAGCCCACCCAGCCAGCCATTTCTTTACGGGTGGGATACGTCCCCCGGCTGCGAACTTCTCCATCGACGAGGATCACCGGCAGCACATCCACCCCTTCGGTCGCGAGGATCGACTGAATCGTCGAGTTCTGCGCGAAGGCCAGGGGTTCCTGGGCCAGGTTGTGCCGCTCAACGGCGGCCCCCTTGCTCTTGAGCCAATCGACATCCGCCGCAAACTGCGGCAGCACAGCGTCGACTTGAGGACCGCAGACACCGGTGGAACAGCACATGGCTTTGTCGAAGATTTGGAGGGTTTTCATGGGGAGCCTTTCGAGGGTTGGGTTTTGTCAGTTGTCAGTTGTCAGTTGTTGGGTGTTGGGTGTTGGGTGGGTCAAACTTGGCTTGCACGTCTGGCCCACCCCTTTTCCGCTTCTCACTCCCTCCCCTCTCACAACGATCCAATCAGCCGTTTGAGGGTCTCGAGGGTCTCTCGCTGGATGCAGTAGCAGACTTTGGGGCCGTTGACTTCCCCCTTGATGAGCCCCGCTTCCTTGAGGATTTTGAGATGCTGCGAAATGGTCGATTGGGCCAGATCCATCACTTCGACAATCTCGCCGCAAATGCAGGCTTGGCGTTCCACCAGCAGTTGAAGGATTCGTACGCGCGCCGGATGGGCTAGACCCCAGGCCAGCCGGGCGATCGCCTCGGGATCAGGTATCGGCGGCAGCGTGTTGGCATCGGCCGTCGGGCAGCATGAAGTGGTTGAAGTTGTCATGATCGTCACAAAATCAGTTAAATCGAATATCGACGATTAACGATATTGAGCCAGCCGTCGACGGTCAAGTGATGGCGTCGAACAAATCCACGATTCCTCATGTCTTCCCGGTTTGCTAGAACAAGAGTCAATCGCTTTTGTGAACCGGATCTCGCTCGCCGGGTTGGGGAATTGCCGTGGGAATGCTGGGAATCTTCGTCGTCGCCGCCATCATTCTGTATGCGGCCTGGCGCTTGTACGGGCCACTCCTCGCACGTTTGCTGGAACTGGACAACACCCGCGAGACGCCCGCCGTCACGCAGTGCGACCACCTCGACTACGAGCCGATCGAGCCGAACGCGCTCCTTTCACAGCACTTCTCGGCCATCGCCGCCGCCGGGCCGATCGTGGGACCCATTGTCGCGGGGATCGCCTTCGGCTGGTTGCCCGCCGTGCTCTGGATACTCGTCGGCGCGATCTTCGTCGGCGGGGTGCATGACATCACGGCTCTCGTCGCGTCGATCCGCCACAAGGCGCGGTCGATCGCCGAAGTCGTCCGCGAGCACATGAGCCGCCGCGCCTTCCTGCTTTTCTTGTCGTTCGTCTGGCTCGCACTCGTCTATATCGTCGTCGCCTTCACGGACATCACCGCGCGCGCGTTTGTCGGGCAGATCGATATCGGCAACGGCGAAGTCGTCAGCGGTGGGGGCATTGCCTCATCGTCGCTCATTTATCTGCTCATCCCCATCGTGATGGGGATCGTGATGCGTTACACGAAGCTCTCGCTCGGATGGGCGACCGTCATTTTCCTGCCGCTGGTGGGCCTCTCGGTCTATGCCGGTCAATTGATTCCACTGGACATGGAAAAGTTCGTCACGTGGATGGGCTGGGCAACGACTCCCGCCCAGGCGAAGGCCTCGGCCATCGTCACGTGGGATCTGCTCTTGCTGCTCTATTGCTGCATCGCCTCGGTCGCTCCGATGTGGCTGCTGCTGCAGCCGCGAGGACACCTGGGAGGGTATTTCCTGTATGTCGCCCTCATCGGTGGAGCGGCGGGTTTGCTGGTGGGTGCCCTGTTGGGGCAACAGCCCATCGAGTACCCCGCCTTTCGCGGCTGGACGGCTCCCAACGGCGACATGATCTTCCCCATCCTCTTCATCACCATCGCCTGTGGGGCCTGCTCGGGCTTCCATGCGCTCATCGCATCCGGAACCACGTCGAAGCAACTGCGTGTCGAGACCGATGCCAAAGTCGTCGGCTACGGCGCGATGCTCCTCGAAGCGCTCGTTGCCATCCTCTCGCTCGCCTGCGTCATGCGGCTCGCCCAGGGCGACCCCGTCCTCAAGGGGGGTGAACCCAATCTCATCTATGCGACGGGCCTTGGCAGCTTCCTCCAGACGTTCGGCATCCCGGCCACCTTCGCCGTGTCGTTCGCCCTCATGGCTTTCACGACGTTCGTCTACGACACGCTCGATGTCTGCACCCGGCTGGGGCGGTACATCATCCAGGAACTGACCGGCTGGCAAGGGACGGGGGGCCGCTGGTTCGGTACGCTCCTTTCCGCCGCCGCCCCCGCTTTCTTCGTGACACAACAAGTGACCAATATGAAGGGCGAAGTCGTCCCCTCGTGGAAGGTCTTCTGGCCCCTCTTCGGTGCCAGCAACCAGCTTCTGGCAGCTCTCACCCTACTCGGTGTGACCGTCTGGCTCTGGCAGACCCGGCGGGCGGCGTGGGTCTGGATTGTCACAGGGATCCCCACCGTCTTCATGTACACCATGAGCATCTGGGCGCTCGTGGTGATGACGGGCGGCACCTGGAAGCAGATTCAGGCTGCCGAAAAGGTGGCCCCGGTCAGCTACGTGATCCTGACCGTCTCCTCACTTCTGATGGTGTTGGCGATCCTTATGCTGCTGGAAGCCGCCTTGGCCTTGTGGAATTCCCGCCAAAAGCCCGCACTCCCCGCCGTGGCACCGGCTTAGGCCTGCCTCAGAATCTCCGCAAGTGTTTATATCAAAAAGCTTTGCGGCTCATCTGTCTCGCAGGATGGGATGGTGGGAATGCGTTTCCGGCCATCTCTTCGGCCCCTGTCGTTAACTCCGGCGTGCGGTTTTCGGTTCTCCTTCCAGAGGTCGTCTGCCACCCGTCATTAACGATGACTGTCCAGTGGATGGGGCCTGCAGACCGATGATGTGCAGTGCCTACCCATTCACTTCCGCACACCTGCTTTCGGCAGCGTGCGAATTGACGGGACGGCCGGTGTCGACGCGACGGCTTGAGGGAAACGCAATCATGACGATGTCCAAACCACCGGTGCTGGAAGCCCCTATTCAGGGTGGAAGTTTGCTTGCATCGATCGACGATTTCCTCGCCGCCGATCTGGCTGAGGTCGAGCAGATTCTCTGGCGGGAACTGGAAAGTGACCAGCCTTGTGTGAAGGACATCCTTCAGCATGCGACTCGATTCCGCGGCAAGCGATTGCGGCCGATCCTTGTGCTGCTCTCCGCCCGCGCCTGCGGTGAAGTGACCGACGCTCACAAGCTGTTGGCCGCCGTGGTGGAAATGATCCACATCGCCACGCTCGTGCATGACGATGTCCTCGACGAAGCTTCGACCCGCCGCCATGTCGCGACCGTCAACGCCCGCTGGAACAACGAAACGAGCGTGCTCTTCGGCGATTACCTGTTCACACACGCCTTCCATCTGGCGAGCGAACTTCCCACATCCCACGCTTGCCGGGTCATTGGCCGGGCGACGAACAAGGTCTGTGAAGGGGAACTGACCCAGATCCATGAGCGGGGCAATCTTGACCTCTCCGAGGAAACTTACTTCCGCATCATCAACGGCAAGACGGCAGAATTGACCGCAGTCAGTGCCCATATCGGTGCCCATTACGCAGGTCAACCGGCCGATGTGGTGGCGAACATCGAGGCCTATGGCCGCAAGCTGGGTGTCGCGTTCCAGATTGCCGACGATCTGCTCGACCTGGTGGGTGTCGAAAAGAAGACCGGCAAAACGCTTGGTTCTGACCTGCAAAAGCAGAAGCTGACACTTCCCATCATCCGCCTCTTGAACACCGCATCCTCACCTGATGCCAGCACCATCCGCGAGCTACTGGCGCATCCTGATTCCGACACTCGCAGCGAACTGGCGGTTTATCTGCGGAAAAGCGATGCCCTCGAATACACCGCGACCACCGCCCGCCGTCTGGTGGACGAAGCGTGCGAACATCTGGAAGTGCTTCCTGAGAGCCCGGCCCGGCAACTCCTGGCCGACATCGCCCGGTTCTCTGTCGAGCGTTCTTTCTGATGCATGCGCGGGCCGTGATTCACCGACGAATAGGAAAGGCTCACTACGGGGCTTTGATCCGACCGGTGGCTTGATGTTGTGAGAGCGACGGCATGGAATACGAGGGTTTCCCGCTCCCTCTCCTTCATGACTTCGGACGAGTTTCATGCCAACCAGAGCCTGTCGTGGGTATTTGCTGCGGCCGACGGCGGCGGGGTTGTTCTGCGAAAAGGGTGGGTTCCACATCGACCCGACCTCGCCCGTGGCCAAGGCGATTGTGACGCATGCGCATGGCGACCACGCGACGCGCGGGCACGCGGCCTACATCAGCAGCCGCAGTGGCGAACGTCTGGTGAGACACCGCGTGGGCGAGAACGCCTCGATCACCGGTTGGGAATTCTGCCAGCAACACCGTCTGGGCGAGGTGCTGGTTTCGCTTCATCCGGCGGGACATATCCTCGGTTCGGCGCAGGTTCGTATCGAGTGGCCCTGTCCTTCCGGCGGAAGCGAAGTCTGGGTGGTGACGGGCGACTTCCGACGGGATCTCGACCCGACGTGCGAACCGTTTGAGGTGGTTCCGTGCAATACGCTCGTGACCGAGGCCACGTTCGCGCGGCCGCAATTCGTGTGGCCTTCCGCCAATGGTGAGCTGGAAAAGCTCAAGGCGTGGTGGCGGGAGAATCAATCGCGGGGGTGTGCCAGCTTTCTTTACGCCTACGCCCTGGGAAAGGCCCAGCGGATTCTGGCGGCACTCGACCCCGCCGACGGGCCGATCTTCGCACCGCGGGTGGTGCGGGAGATCAGCCAGCTCTACCGCGACGGCGGGGTGGTGTTGCCCAAAGAACTCGACCCGCGCACCGACATGACACCCGAGTTATGGGGCAGGGCGCTGATCATCCAGCCACCCTCGGGGCGGTATCGCCAGATGTTTCCCTCCGCGGGAACCTCGGTGACCGCGTTCGCCTCCGGCTGGATGCTCGACCCCGAGGAGCTGGTCAAGCGCCAGGTTGAAGCGGGCTTTGTCATCTCCGATCATCCCGATCATCGGGAGATCCTGGCGACCATTGAAGAATGCGGAGCGAAGCGAGTCTTTGCGACGCATGGCGAGACCGCCTGGCTATGCGAAACCTTGAATGAGCAAGGTATCGAAGCCCACGACCTCGAGTCGCTCCGCGTGGCCCGCGGCGCCCGGCCCGAGGCCTCCTGGTGGGAAGTGGCGACAGGCCCTCAACAATAGATCGATTTGTCGTGAGGAAAACCGTTTCATCATGAACCTGTCGCGAGTTTTCCTTGTGGACGCTTTTCTTGTGGCGGGTGGGTGTTCATGATGCTGGGGCGAGCTGTGGGCGAAACGAAATCGGTTCGTTCGTCCACCGTGGCGGCAAGGATGGACACCACGCTTTACGAGGAATTCCGACGCATGACCCACCCGAACGACGACTTCCGTCTTGAATGGCATGGCAACACCGTCGTCATCACGCCGACCGGCAACGTCGAAGGCATGAACTGGGAACTCATCGAGCAGGCGGCGGAGGTCGTCCTGGGCCCGATCCGCGAACAGCACGCCGCTCCGATGGTCGTCTTCGACCTCTCGCAGGTGAACTACTTCGGCAGCGTCTTCCTGGCGCTGCTGTTGCGGTGCCACAAAAACGTCCGCAGCCGGGGGGGCGAGCTGGTGCTGTGCGGCTTGTCGGAGACCGCCAGGGAACTGCTCAAGATCACCGCCCTCGACACCGTCTGGGCGATCTATGAATCCAAGGAAGCGGCTCTCAAAGCGGTCGATTCTTGATAAAAACGACCGCTGCAGAGCATTCATGGACTGGGTGGCCTTGTGCCACCTTCCCTGTCTGACGGGAATTACTTCTTCACAGTGCAGGCTTTTTCACTGCACAGACTTCGCCCTCGACGAAGAAGGTCCGGCGGGCGACTTCCTGGCCGGCCGAGCGGATGACGACCTGGTGCCGCCCCTGACCCACGTTTTCACAAATGGGCCACACGAAATTGGCGCGATTCATTTCACGCGTCGCCACTGTCTCCTGTTGCCCGACAATCAGCCCTTCAGCATCGAGGATCATGCACTCGAGGTACATGTCCTCATGAGGCGGCAGAAGCTGGCACTGGACAGTCATGCTTTCGCCGCGACCAAAATGCTGCTTGCGGATGGCCAGCTGGTCGGCGACGAGCAGCGTGCCGATGTCGATGGCGAAGAATTTGTCGACTTCGCGGAACTGGGGTGTCGGGGCCAGGAACTTGCGGGCCTCGGCCTGATTCATCGGTTCGAGAACGAGCGGTCCTTCCGGTCGGCGGACGCCATAGCGATCCAGCTGATACTCGGCGGCCACACCCATCAAGGCGAGGCAGGCGCAGCCGGCACCCCAAACGGCAGGTTGCTTGAGCATCGCCAACCGGCCGGGAGACAGCTTCGCGGTGAGGCCCGTCCACTGAGCATGAATCCGGTTCAACGCTCCACGCAGGTGCAGCTTTCGCAGCCACCAACGGCCTCCCGCAGCCAGCCAGCGGGCATCGTCGTCGTTCATGAAGGCGAGGTAGCAGGCGAAGCAGACCGGCGGGAAGGAGAGCAAGCCCAACGTGAAGAACGTCATCACGTGGAAGACGACTCCCAATGTGAGGAAGACCAGCCGTGAAAGTCCCTTCCAGGCCAGCATGATGAACATCAGCTCCCAGACGACGGCGATGTAGCACATGACCACGATGAGGGCCGGATACATGCCGATGAACGCCCCCAGCGGGTGTTTGTAGTTCAAGTCGGTGAGCATCCACCATTGAAGCTGGTCGCCCGAGAAGAAGGCGGGGGTGTGGATCTTGGTGATCGCGGCACCGAAGTAGACCGTGCCGATGAGAATCTGCAGGCAGCGCCGGGGCCAGGCGTACGATTGTGGCAGATCGGCGATGGTGCGACCCAACCACGGATTGCATTCCGATTTCCGCTTGAGCCAGGCATCAACCGACAGCACACCGCCGCAATTCGAGAAGGTGAGCAGAAGCAGGATGTGCGTTGCGATGACCGAGTATTTGGTCATGGTGGTGACGTAGTCGATGTTGCAGAAGTAGATGAACAGAAGGTTGCTGACGATGAGCGAGGTCCGCGTCTTCCAGCCGATCATGGCGGTGAAGAGGGAGAACATCAGCACGGTGCAAAGTGCGGCGACAATCGTGCCGCCGAACATGGGAAAGAGTTCGCCGAAGCCGAAGCCCACGCTGATCTGGGCGGGCGCGCCGTCGGTCGAATAGATCTCGCGGGCATATTGCCAGCGGTCGGCCATCACGATGAACATCGTGGCGCAGATCATGATCCGGGCCAAAGCGACGCCTATTGGCGATTCTTTGGCAAAGAAAAACTGATCAAGCTGATCGCGGTGTTGCCGGACCAGATCACCGATCGAGCGGGTTGAGTTGGCGAGCGAGAGTGTTTCGGGAGTCTCGGACATGGAACACCTCGGAAGGGATGCTTGATCAAAGAGAGCTTCAATGCGGCGGCGCGGGGTGTCCGCGAACTATTCGGTCACGCTGTGTCCGGCTCTTTGAATGTTGGAATCGGTGCGATCCGCCGAGTACGAGTAGGCCGATTGGCGATGCTCGGGATTGACGGCGTAGAACGGCTTGCCGCGTTTGTAGTCGGCCTGCAACCGGGGGTTGGAGTGCACCGACTGGGCGTAGAGGAGCGAGGGGTAGTTGGGTTGATCCAGCACCACCGTCCCGTCGGGATTCACGATCATCCGGCGGGTGTGGTAGGAGACCTTGTCCTTGGGTTCCTCGTAGCGCGAGAGCCAGAGGTAGTCCGGGATGTTGTACTTCTTGGGCCAGGCCTCTTCGATGATGTGGACACATTCGATCGGCTCGTGCCGGGTGTGCTTGAGGGTGTTCATGGCGATGGGGCCGTAGGCGTTGCCCACCGAATCGTAGGTGGCGCGGGTGATGTTCCCGAAGAGATGGACATCGCCCCACGGCCCGTGGGTGACGTCGTAGTAGGTGCCGCTCTCGCCTTCGGCGATGAAGTGGTAGCGGTATTCATGGGCGGACCACCCGCAGAACATGTCCCACACGAAGTAGTACATGGCCGGGCTGCTGAGCTGCCCGACGCCGAAGGTATGCGCGAGCACGCCGATCGAGAGCATCGAGAAGTAGACCGACATGAATCCAATCGCAAGCCGCTTGGCCATCGTGGGTTCCCTCCCATCGAATCCGCGGGTCTTCGCCGCACCGGCCGGACATCCCTGCCGATGGGCCACCAGCCCGAGAATCAGACCGGAGGACGCAAAGTGTTGGCCGTGCGGAGGCAATTCATGCCGCCGCCATGGCCATGACCCGTGCCGGGTTTGTCGCACGAGAGGAGGAATCGGTCAAGATGGGGTCAATGGCATTCCCGCGACCGGGAAAACTCAGCCGATATCGCCGAAAGCGGCTTCCCGATCTCGCCTATACCACGCCCGAGCTTTGGAAGATGGGGAGCATGAGTGCGATCAGGAGGAACAGGATCGCACCGGCCATGACGACCAGCATGAGCGGTTCCAGCAGCCGCACGACCAGATCGAGCTGGCGGTTGGTCGCCTTCTCCATCTTGTCGGCCACGCTGATGAGCACGTTTTCGAGGTTGTTCGCCTCTTCCCCCACGGCGATCATCTCCAGCACGTCGGATGGGAACTGCTTGGAGGCGGCGAGCGGCTGGGCCAGAGTTTTGCCGCTGGAAACGTTCTCGGCGGCAGTGGAAATCGCGTCGCTGAGGATGCGGTTGCCGGTGGCATCCTTGGCAATGTTCAAGGCCTGGAGCAGCGGCACGCCGTTGTGCAACAGTGTCCCCAGCACGCGACAGAATCTCGAAATCCCCAAGCTGCGGGTGACGTAACCGATCCCCGGTGCCCGGAGCTTGACGTTGTCGAAAAGGATCTGCCCTTCGGGTGTCTTGAGACCCCAACTGATGGCGAAGCCGGCCGCCACGAAGACGGCGATGACCGCCCACCACCACTTTTGCAGGATGTTGCTGATCGCCAGCAGGACGGTCGTGGCCCAGGGCAGCGAACCGTTGGCCTTCAGCGAGTCGAACATCGGCTCGAAGCCGGGGACGAAGAAGACGATCATCCCGACCACCACGATGCTTCCGAGGACCATCAGGACCAACGGATAGGACATCGCGGCGACGACCTTGGATTTCAACTCTTCCTGATGCTCGGTGAAGATGGCGACGCGCGACAGGGAGTCTTCAAGAAAGCTTCCTTCCTCCCCCGCGCGGATCATGCTGATCGTCAGTTGATTGAAGGCGTTGGGGTGCTCCCGCATCGAATCGGCCAACCGGCCCCCATCCGCGACCCGGGAACGGACGCTTTGGAGAACATGCTTGAGCGCGGGATTCTTGGTCTGTCGTTCCAGCAGTTCGATCGACCGCAGGAGCGGCACTCCGGCGCGGAGCAGATCGCTCATCTGTGAAAAGAGATTGGCCAGGACACGCGGGGAGATCCGCCGGTTGGACAGCTTTTCTTCGGCCTCGGAAGACTGCACGGGCGAAATTTTGACCGTGAACAGGCTCTTGCCCGCGAGGGATTGGAGAGCCTCGCGCTCGCTGGCCGCAGTCAGAGTCCCGACGATCTGCTGGCCCGAAAGTTCGCGGGCCACATACTGGAAATCAGGCATCTTCGAACCACCCGTCTCCTGCCACGATCAGACAGTCGCTGAGGAATTGTTCACCGGCTATCGCCAAGCGTTTTGGGAAATTGATCGAGCCAGAACTGGCTGCCAGCAGATTAACCCCACGGAACGGGTTTTGACCCTCGTTTTTCCGCTCAGTCGTGGAGTTTTGCGGGAGATCGTGCGATTGCCCGGACGGCACCCGGAATTTCACTCAAACAGCCGACACGGGTATCGGGCCGAATCGTGAGGGAGCCCAGGGGAAAGAGGGCCACCCGGGCACACGATGCAAGAAATTCGCGGGCCAGAGGATCCTCAGGCTGCCAGATTTTGTGTTCGGGCGAAAGCCAGTCGACCAGCAGGGTGCGGAACCCAAGTTCATGGGCGGGGGCGATGTCGTTGTCCAGACGATCACCAATCATCACCGCCTCCTCGGGCACGCACTCCGCCTTGTTCAGGGCCCAGCGGAACAATTCCGGTTCCGGCTTCGAGGCACCGACTTCATCACTGATGCCGATGACATCGAAGAATTCCGCCAGGCCACGACGGACGAGTGATGGTCGGCAGGCAAGTGTCTGATTCGCGATCACTCCCAGCCGGTAGTGCCGCCGAAGTTCTGAGAGGATCTCGATCGTATGCGGATTGACCAAGTGGAACTCGTCGTATCGCTCCGCCAGCGACCGCGTGACATGTGAACTCCATGCGGCGTGCTGCTCGGCTGGCAGCCGGGACTTGGCGATGCGGGAGATGATCCACTGGCGGCCTTGCCGGGCCTCGGCCTCGCGGGCCGACATCAGTTCCGCGAACGTCTGCCCGGGGTGAATCTCGCGCAGGGCCTCATACAACGAGCGATAGCCGAAGAAAGCTTGCTGGTCGTCGTTGAAGAGGACGTTGCCGATGTCGAAGAAAACCCATTTCAGCATTCGAGAGCCTGTCCTACGGAAGTGCTTCGTGGCGATCATTGTCCGATCGAACAAAGCGCGATCGACCGAACATGCGATAATCCTCGGCGAGATAGGCCTTCAGCTCCGCTTCGCCGGATCGAAATGAGGGAGAGATGTCGACGGCCCAGATCTCGGCCCCATGCGTCGATCGCTGCGAAATCTTGACGAGATCCTTCACCGTGGTGACGAGCCAGTTTGCCTCATGAGCGTTGGCCAAGAGGCCCAGTTCGTCGATCTCCAGCGAGTCATAGTGGTGATGGTCGTCGAAGACCTGCAACGGCCCCGCGAGCTGTTCGTTGGCCTCCGGAACCCAGTGTTTAAGCATCTGGAGGAAGCCACTGGGGTTGCCGATGCCGCAGAAGGGGAGGAAAGCATGGTCTTGCAAGTCGGCGATGGGCCGTGCTTCACCTGCGGCATTGATGAGTCGGGAAGGGCGGAACTCGACTTCGGAGATGCGCTCGGCGGGTAAGTGCCGCGTCAGTTCCCGGCGGATATCCTCCAGTTGCCGCTGGCCGACCATCTCGCAGCGGGTGATCAGGAACCAGTCAGCTCGGCTGAGGGAGGAGAGTGGCTCCCGCAGCATACCGCGAGGGAGGAGGTGACGATGACCGAAGGGGTGCGTCGCGTCGATCACCACGAGGTTTGCCTGCCGCTGTAGCCGGCGGTGCTGCATGGCGTCGTCCAGTACGATGGCGGGCGGAATGGTGCCAGGCCCAGCATGCGGCAAGTTGTTCAGCCAGTCGAGCGCGGCCCGGGTGCGATGGCGATTCTGCAGATGAGGCACACTGGGGCAGATCAGATCGAGAACGAGTTTCTCATCGTTGGCCCCCTCTGCGCCAGCCCGATACCCGCGACTGACAATCGCCAAGGGTGCGGCGTGAGCCGTGATTTCCTGGAGAGTGTGGACAACCCACCCCACCAGCGGCGTCTTGCCGGTCCCACCGGTCGTGATGTTGCCGACACTGACGACAAAAGCGGGGAGTTGCGTTGAATGAAGCCAGCGGCGGTCGTAGCCCCAGTTTCGACAGCCGATGACCGCCCGGTAACCGAGGCTCAGGATCCAGGTGCCGCAGCGGAGCAGGCGTGCCCGGAGCGAGCGATCCGCCCCCGACTGCACCGCGTGGATCCATTGGAGATTCATCGAACGACTTCCGCCTGTCAGGCATTGAAGCAATCAGCCGGGAGTTGCATTCACCGACGCTGCCGATTCTTTCCACTCTAGCAAATCCAGTGGAACACCTTCCTCTTCACGAGAGGAGTTTGTGACATTGATCACACACCAGCCGCTGTCGCAGCCAAGTCGTCACCGCCAGTAGGTGCGGTCGAGGGCGCGGTAGTTGATGGCTTCCGAAAGATGGTGGGCTTCGATTTGTGAAGCTCCTTCCAAATCGGCGATCGTGCGGCCGATCCGCAGCAGCTTGTCGTGGGCGCGGGCGGAGAGACCCATCGATTCCATGGCGTGCTTGAGCAACTCCTCGGCATCCCCTTTGAGCTTGCAGAACTTGCGGAGCTGCTGCGGAGCCAGTCGGGCGTTGAGCGGTTGCCCGCCCTCCTTCGCCCGCTGCTGCTGGATCTCACGGGCGCCAAGAACCTGCACCCGCATCTGCTCGCTGGAAGTTCCCGGCTGTGCTTCGGAAAGATCACGAAAGGGGACCGGTGGGACTTCGATGTGGATATCGAGTCGATCAAGCAGCGGGCCGCTGATCTTGCCGAGATAGCGTTCGACCTGCATGGGCGTGCAATTGCAGGCCTTGCGAGGATCGCCGCGATAACCGCAAGGGCAGGGATTCATCGCGGCCACCAGCATGATGCTGGCGGGAAAAGTGAGGCTGGCCAATGCCCGGGAAATGGTGACCCGGCCTTCCTCCAGCGGTTGGCGGAGGACTTCCAGCGTCTTGCGGTTGAACTCGGGCAATTCGTCGAGGAACAGGACACCATGGTGTGAAAGGGAGAGCTCCCCCGGCGTGGGAATGCTGCCGCCCCCGACCAGCCCCGCTTCGCTGATCGTATGATGCGGCGTGCGGAAGGGGCGGTGCATGAGGAGCGGTTGGCCGGGTTGCAGCCTGCCGACGGAACTGTAGATCCGCGTTGTCTCGAGGCTTTCATCGGGTGAAAGCTGGGGCAGGATGGTGGCCAGCCGGGAAGCGAGGAGAGTCTTTCCAGTCCCCGGGCTACCGATCATCAGGAGATGATGGCCCCCGGCGGCGGCGACCACGACCGCACGCTTGGCACTTTCCTGACCTTTGACATCGGCGTAGTCGACACCGTAGCCGCCGAATTCCTGCTTGGCTTGTGCCCACGAAAAGGGGGCCGGTTCGATGGTCAATTGGCCGGTGAGGAAGCCAGCCGCTTCCGTGAGGGAGGCGACGGGGATGACATCGATCCCTTCCACAACGGCGGCTTCCTGCACATTGGCCACCGGGACGATCAGCCCCTGGCGGCCACGTTCCCGGCAGGCGAGCGCCATGGAGAGGACGCCCTTCACGGGTCTCAGTGAGCCATCGAGGGCGAGTTCCCCCACGGCGTCGAAATGGCCCAGCAGATCGGTCTCCAACTGGGCGCTGGCGACCAGCATCCCCAAGGCGATGGGGAGATCGAACGAGGCGGCGTCTTTGGGAAGATCGGCAGGGGAGAGGTTGATGACTGTGTGGTCAACTGGTCGGCAGTAGCCACTGTTGACCATGGCCCGTTCGATGCGATGGATGCTTTCCCGCACGGCGGCCTCGGCCAAGCCGACCAACGTGGTCTTGGGGAGAGCTCCGGGCGAGATATCCACTTCGACATCGACGGCGATGGCATCGATCCCGAGAAGCGAATAAGTCATCAACCGCGAGAGCATGTCCCGGCTTCCTTCAGTTTCGTCGATCGCAGTGTGTCAGTTCCCGACTGTCATTGTTCAAACGAACAGATTGATCGTCGCGTGGCCAACTATCAAGTGCGATGTCGATCTCGGTGATGGCGAAAGTCCGTCTGGAGATCATTTTGAGGACGCTCAACGCAAAAAAGTCGCCTTGGACACTTGGGTAGAAACACCAATCCCCAATTTGATCTAAATCGACCCATTTCAAAAACAAATCGAAGTGTTCCGATTTTATCAGTTGATGAAACCTACAGCGGGGTTTCATTTTCCGTCAAATGAGTTGTAGGTGTTTGCACTTATCAAGTCCTGTGGTGGCACTTGTTTCAGCTGGTTGACAATTTGTTGTCAGAAGTGACGAAAATCCTGAAGAAGTGTTCTAACCCATTATTTGCCGAGAGGTTACGGATTTCACAGGGTTATCGAAGACTTGCCAAGGGATATTTGGCGAACTATCCTTCATATCGGTAGGTGTCTGTTTATTGATTTGTCAGCAAACAACCCATCGTCTTTTTGTTGATTTCCAATCAATTCTATGAATTGTTCTCAGTCACATCAGAATTTCTCAGGAACCGCATCAATGATTTCACGACGTCGTGCTTTTACTCTGATTGAACTCTTGGTGGTGATTGCGATCATCGCCATTCTGATTGCATTGCTGTTGCCTGCAGTTCAGCAGGCCCGAGAGGCGGCTCGCCGGACACAGTGCCGCAACAACCTCAAGCAGCTCGGTTTGGCGCTGCACAACTACCATGATGTTTTCGGGGCATTCGTGTTCCGCAAGGGGGGGACAGGGGCCTACAACGTGACTCCCCGGCAGAACGCAGCCCGAAGAAGTGGCTTGGTCAGTCTGCTGCCCTACTTTGATCAGGCACCACTCTTCAATCAGATCGAAGCGGGTGACCTGACGGGAACGAATAATCTGGGTGTGGCCATTGCCCCCGGGGGGCCGCACGCCTGGGACGGTTGGAATGTCTGGAATGCGACGATTCCCGCATTGCAGTGTCCTTCGGACAGTTATCCCACAGCTCAAAGCAGCCACAACTACATGTTCAGCGTGGGCGACAGTGTAAACGGCGTGAATGGTTTGACCGATGTGCGAGGCCTCTTCGCTCTGAATCGTTGCAACGGAGTTCGCGACATCACCGATGGAACCAGCAATACCATCGCCATGTCGGAACGTTGCCGGGGGGATGCGCCAGCGACAGCCGCCAATGGATCTCAATCGGTTCTTCAATACATTGCCTTGGGACAGACCGGAATTGCGGCGTCTCCTCTGAACTGCCGTCCGCTCGCCACCGGCGGTTTCTTCACAAACACATCCCTTCAAGTCAAAGCAAGATCTGGAGCCCGTTGGACAGACGGGCAGATGGAGAGAGTTGGCTTTAGCACCGTTCTGCCACCCAACAGTGGTGGCTGCGCCGAAGGGTCCGATGGCAATGCCGATTCCAACACAACCATCGTTCCACCCACCAGCCGTCACACCGGCGGCGTGCATGCCCTAATGGCGGATGGGGCGGTTCGTTTTATCACTGAGAACATCGACACGGGCAACCTCGGCACCGGCCCGACGACCGGCAATCCCAGCGGCCCCAGCCCTTACGGCGTGTGGGGCGCGTTGGGGACTAAGTCGGGTGGGGAAGTGACGGGTGAGTTCTAAAAGACGCCAGCTCTCACGAAGATTATTAATAGGCGAGCTACAGATGGTTCACCTTGGTTGAACACGAGCGGTAAATAGCGAACGATATTGATTGGTTACTTGGTGGATTGACCTATTGGCTACCACCTATGAATGCTCGTTTCCAGTTGTCGTTAATTAGTGGGAAACTGGTATTCAGCCTGAATTGTTACTGAAAACCCCGCAAGAAACGAATCGAATCGTTTCTTGCGGGGTTCTTTGATTGGAGGATCGAAGTATATCGATTCCTCTACGCCCACATGGGTGGTTGTCTTCCATCGTTTCCATCTCTACGAGACCTGCGCCATGAATTTGACGAGTCCAAGATTCCAGCCCAAAAGAGGCTTCACGCTCATTGAATTGCTGGTGGTCATCGCCATCATCGCGATTCTCATCGCTTTACTGCTACCGGCTGTCCAGCAGGCGCGGGAAGCGGCTCGCCGCACGCAGTGTCGAAACAATCTTAAACAATTGGGGTTGTCTCTCCACAACTACCACGACGTGTTCGGGGTGTTCGTGTTCCGTAAAGGGGGAACCGGACCGACCAACGGGACTTTACGTCAGAATGAGAATCGGCGAAGCGGCTTGGTGAGTCTGCTGCCCTACTTTGATCAGGCGCCACTCTTCAATGCCATTCAGGGTGGCGACGCCACGACCGGCCCGGGCGGGCCTCAGGGTTGGACTGGGTGGACGGTATGGGATGCGAGCATTCCCGGCCTCCAGTGCCCCTCGGATAGCTACCCCACTACAGTCAGCACCCATAACTACATGTTCAGCGTGGGTGATTCGGTGAACAATGTTCGAGACGCGACGGATGTCCGCGGGCTGTTCGCCTACCGGACTTGCTATGGCGTGCGGGATGTGACCGATGGGACGAGCAATACGATCGCGATGAGTGAACGCCTGCGGGCCAACAATGCGAGTGGAACCGCGACCGGAACCCAGTCGATTCTGCAGAACGTGGGGATGGGGCTGACAACAATCGCTTCGAACCCGCTGACCTGCCGCACGGTGGTCAGCGGCCAATACTTCATCAGCGGGACTGTGAAAGGGTTTTCCGGAACACGCTGGACCGACGGACAACCGGAGCGAGTCGCCTTCACGACCGTTCTGCCACCCAACAGCGGTGCCTGCGCCGAAGGTACGGACACCAACGCCGATTCGGCCACCGTGATCCTGCCACCCACCAGCCGCCACACGGGTGGTGTGCATGCCTTGATGGCCGACGGCGCTGTCCGCTTCATCACCGAGAACATCGACACCGGCAATTTGGGAACCGGCCCCACCACAGGCAATCCCAGCGGCCCCAGCCCTTACGGCGTCTGGGGTGCGATCGGCTCCAAGTCCGGTGGCGAAGTGACCGGCGAGTTCTAACTTGCATTCCCGCAATTGCAGGGATCGCATTCACGACAGGGGAGCGAAGACCACGGTCTTCGCTCCCCTGTCGTATTTGAAATGCTCTCACCGTGCGGAGTCCATCTCGTTTGATTCGGCCCATCAATCCGTGAATCATGGTCGTCGACACTCACCTCACCATGAATGCGGGGATCCTCTGTGATATCATCTTCGATCAGAAGCTCCTGCTCCCGAAGAGGATACCTGAGCCCCGAATTTTTGAGAGAGCTTCCGCCTTTCTGGTGCAGATCCCAACCCGTCAATTGATGCGTAGGAGGTGGATGAAGTCGTCCTGCTCCCCCTGCCGTCATTTCAACGACCAAACAAATCGCACCCATACCTCCACCCTCCCCCAGAAGTCACACCATGCTCCGCAAAATCGCGACCTCCCTGGCCCTCTGCCTGACTCTTGCCACCAATCTCATGGCACAGGAGACCACTCCCGCAGCCCCCAAAACCGACGAAAAATGGATCCAGCTCTTCAACGGCAAGGATCTCACTGGCTGGACGCCCAAGATCCGCTATTGCGAACTGGGCGATAACTTCGGCGACACCTTCCGCGTCGAAGACGGCGTCCTTAAAGTCGTCTACGACCCCGCCAAGTACCCCGAGTTCGGCGAGAAGTTCGGCCACCTCTATTACAACCAGCCCTTCTCGAACTACCGCCTCCGCATCGAATACCGCTTCACCGGCGACCAGTGCAAAGGGGGCCCTGGCTGGGCCACCCGCAACAGCGGCGTCATGCTTCACGGCGAAGATCCCAAAACCATCGGCGTCGACCAGGACTTCCCCGCCTCCATCGAAGTCCAATTCCTCGGTGGGCTCGGCAAGGGCAAACGCTCCACCGCCAACCTTTGCACTCCCGGCACCAACGTGGTCATGAACGGCAAGCTCTTCACTCCCCATTGCACCAATTCGAAGTCGCAAACCTACGATGGCGACCAGTGGGTCACCGCCGAGATCGAAGTCCGCGGGGACAAACTCATCCGCCACAGCGTCAACGGCGAAGTCGTCCTCGAATACACCGAGCCCCAGCTCGACGACCGCGACGCCCACGCCAAGGAACTCATCAAAGCCAAAGGGGGCGAGAAACTCCTCAAATCGGGCACCATCTCGCTCCAATCTGAAAGTCACCCCGTCGAGTTCCGCAAAGTGGAACTGCTAGAACTCCCCGCCGAGTAATGGGGAGCGGAAAAGCGAAACAGCATGGAAGCGGAAAAGCTGGAGGGAAGAAAAGGAAAGAAGGGAAGAAGGTGGGAAGGAAAGAAGCCAGATAGATTCAACTTCCCACCATCAACTCCCAACTCCCAACTCCCAACTCCCAACTGACAACTGACAACTGACAACTGACAAAACCCAAACACCCAATACCAAACACCAACGTTACCCATGTCCTCCCCCCCCGCCATCGAAGCCAAAGACATCACCTATCGCTACTCG
>PNLE01000051.1 GCA_013822855.1 Planctomyces sp. | reverse complement strand
GAATCCCGGCTCAGAGCCATGCGGGGGAATGCCCGCAACCCGAACCATCATCGGATGATTCTCGCCCTGACGACGGCCTTCTGGGACAGCTACCTGCGCGACGACAAAGAAGCCAAAGCCTGGCTGCAAGGCACTGGCCCGCGTTCGATCATGGAACCGAAGGACGAGTGGCAGTTGTCGCTCAAGAAGTGATCTCCCTCTTTTGTGTTCGTGGACTTGCCTCGCTTTCGTTGCCTCCCCCCAAACTCTAGACTTTCTACAAATCGTGGCGTGTTCATTGTTTGATGGGAGTCTTCGTATGCGATGTTTCCGGTCGGGTCTTGTTCTGCGGACCACAGCCCTGCTCTTCAGTCTGGCGGCTTTGGTTTCCGTGTCGTCGACCGTTGTGGCCCAGCCTCCGGTCACCGGCATTCCCAAGGGAGAGGTCACCAAGCACCAGTTCAAGTCGAGTAAGGTCTTCCCAGGCACGACGCGCGACTTCTGGGTTTATGTTCCCAAGCAATACACCGGCGAGACGCCCGCCGCACTTTATGTGAACCAGGATGGCGTGCAGTACAACGCTCCCGCCGTTTTCGACCAGCTCATCGCTTCGGGCGAGATGCCGGTCACCATCGGCGTCTTTGTCATGCACGGCAAAGTGCCTGCAGTGAACGGCGAGCAACAGCTCGACCGCTTCAATCGCAGCTACGAATACGACGGTCTGGGAGACGCCTACGCCCGGTTTTTGATCGACGAGCTGCTGCCCGCCGTCGAGCAGCTCAAAACAAGCGATGGCCGCGCGATCAAGCTCTCGAAGGACCCCAACGACCGCGCGATCGGCGGTTCCAGCAGTGGTGCGATCTGCGCCTGGACAGTCGCCTGGGAGCGGCCCGATTCCTTCCGCCGGGTCTTCAGCGCGATCGGCACCTATGTCGGCCTGCGCGGCGGTCACAATTATCCGACGCTCGTCCGCAAGTACGAACCCAAGCCCTTGCGCGTCTTCCTCGAAGACGGCACGAATGATTTGAACATCTATGGCGGCGACTGGTGGATCGCCAACCAGGCGATGGAACGCTCGCTGGTCTTTGCAGGCTATGAAGTCAACCATTCCTGGGGTGATGGTGGCCACAACGGCAAGCACGCGACGGAGATCTTCCCCGAAGCCATGCGCTGGCTGTGGAAGGATCACGCCGCCGGCATCAAAGTGGGCAAAGGGTCGCCCCAACTGCAGGAGATCCTGCTTCCCGGCGAGGAGTGGCAGCTGGTCGCCGAAGGCTACAAGTTCACCGAAGGCCCGGCCGTCAACGCCCAAGGCGAAGTCTTCTACAACGATGTCCCCAACTCAATTACCTACCGTGTCACGCCGCAGGGAGCGGAAGTTTTCCGCAAGGAGACCAACAATGGCGACGGCCAGGCCTTCGGCCCCGATGGTCGCCTCTACACCGTCGCGGGCAAGTCGCAGCAGATTGTGGCCACCACTCCCGAGGGCAAAGTCTCCGAAGTCGGACAGGGATTCCGAGGCAACGACCTCGTTGTGCTGCACAACGGTTCGATGTACATCACCGAACCCGGCTGGTCGGGCACCGAGCCCAGCAAGATCTGGTTCATCCCGAAGGATGGCCAGCCGACAGTGGTCGACACTGGCCTCAAGTTCTCGAACGGCATCACCGTTTCGCCCGATCAGAGTCTGCTCTATGTCTCCGATTCGAAGTCGCACTGGGTCTACAGCTACCAGATCCAGCCGGACGGCAAACTGGCTCACAAACAGCGGTACTACCATCTCCACATGCCGGATAATGCCGACGACAGCGGTGCCGACGGCATGCGGACCGATCGCGACGGCCGGTTGTGGGTCGCGACCCGGCTAGGCTTGCAGGTGTGCGATCAGGCGGGACGCGTGAACTGCATCATCCCCTCACCCAACGGCAAGGTCTCGAATCTCACCTTCGGTGGCCCCGAGTTCGACACGCTGTACATCATGGCTGGCGACAAGGTCTACAAGCGCAAAGTCAAAGTCCGCGGCTCCAACGCCTGGCAACCACCAATCAAACCTGCCGCCCCCCGGCTGTAACTCTCGTAGGGTTCGCTATGCGGACCATGTTCAACGCCCGTGTGTCTTCGGTTCACAGGCAGCACAAGCGATGCGACTTGGGGTCAAACGTCTTTGCTTGCCCCCAGGTCGCAGGACGTGGATCGCGTGTTGCAACGGTTCCATTGCAACATTTTCGGTGCAGCAGCGATAACGAACCCTCATGACCTGGGGGCCGATGAAGACATCCGCCCCGAGCCACCCATGGGCACACAAAACCTATCGACGTATCACTAGCCAAACGGTCCGCACAGCGGACCCTACGGCCATCGTGAAGCTACGCCAGGCGCCCGAAGAGCATCAAGGTGATGTCGTCGTTCTGGGGGCGGCCATTGGCATGTTTGCGGACGTCCTGCAGGATCGTGCGGCCCAGGTCTTCGGCACCTAAATGGCCGTGCGAGACCATCAGGTCGCGGATACGCGTCATGCCGTAGAGGTCGCTGTCGTGGTTCATCGCCTCGCTGACACCGTCGGTGTAGATGAGGCAAGTCTCGCCCGGCTCGATGACGCGCTTCACCACGTCGAACGGGTAGTCCTCCATCACACCCAGGGGAATGCCCACGGCTTCGGCACCGAACTCTTCGACTGTTCCATCCGCCTTGCGGATCATCACCGGCATGTGGCCCGCGTTGACGAGCGACATCTCCCCCGTCTTGATCGAGATGACACCCAGCACAAACGTGACGAAGCGGCCTTCGACCGCCTTCGCGCACATCTGGTTGTTGATGCGGGTGACGGCGACGCCGACATCCGTCACATAGGCCATCACGTTCTGCACGACGCTGGAGATCCGCGACATGACCAGCGATGCGGGAACCCCCTTCCCCGCCACATCGCCGAAAGCGAAGAAGACACGGTCGCCGTCGAGTTCCATGCAGTCGTAGTAGTCGCCTCCGACCGCCTGAGCCGAATCGTACGAGGCGTAGAATTGGTAGCCGTCGATCTGCGGCAGGCTTTCGGGCAGGAGCGCGAGCTGCACGTTGGCAGCGATCTGCATCTCGCGATCCTGCTTCTGCTTTTCGAGGGCCGTCACCATCAGCCGGGCCGTCTCGTAGGAGAGGCCAGCTTGCCCGGCCACGGCGATCAGCAGATCGAGGTCGTCCTTCTTGAACTGGTTGAAGGCGTTCTGGGTGTCGATGTGGATGACCCCCATCACCTCGCCCGCGACGCTGAGCATGGGGACGGCCATCATCGAACGGATGGTCAGCGCCGAGATCGATTCGCTCGCTTCAAAGCGGGAATCGTTCGTCGCATCGGCGGAGAGGATGCCGGTCTTTTGCTCCAGCACCGTGTTGAGCACAGTACGGCTCAATTTGACGGATTCATCTTCGTCGGCCCGGCGATGCTTGATAGCTCGGGGAACCAGCTTGCCGTCATCGCTCTTGAAGAGGACCACACCGCGGTCGGCATGCGGGAAAATATTGAACAGCGTGTCGAGGATCTTCGGCAGGAGGCTATCTAGATCCGTGCTGCCGGCGAGTGCGCGGCTAATCTCAAGCACGGCCTTCAGCTTCGCCTCGGGTTGGACTTCCAGCGCACCGAAGCCCTCGACTTTGCCAGACGTTCCCATCACGGTGGCGACATCGTCGTCACCCGTGGCGAATTCGAGGTTGAAGGTCGCCATGCCCGCCGAGCCGCCCTGTGCGCCGACACCGCTGCCGGGAGCGACGACCGGCCGACTGGCGGGGTTGTTGGGATCTTCGAAGCGGAGGAGGATCGGGCCGAGCTTGATGCGGTCGCCGTCTTTGAGCTTCGAAGGCCCTTCGAGTTTCTTGCCGTTGACGAAGGTGCCGTTGCCGCTTCCCAAGTCTTCGATGACAAACGCATCTTCTTGCGCGAAGACTCGGGCATGCTTGCGGGAGACCATGTTCGAGTTGATCTGGATCGAACATTCGGGATGTCGACCGAGTACGGCTTCCGCGCCGGCGATTTCGTAAGGGGTGGCTTCCCCCCCTTGCAGCAGGAGCAGTTTGGCCATGTTCGACTCCAGTGGTGGGGGCGGCGACGAATCAAAAATCGGGAAGACCAGTGAAGATTTTCCCTGCGGCGGGCATTCTAAGGACAAATGACCACATCTCCAAGTCGGTCAACCTGGAGCAAGGTCTGATTTTCCCGGACTCAACTCACGCCGGGAAAGATCGTCTCGACGTTGCCACGGAGAATCTGTCGGCCCAAGTCAAACGCCCGCTCCTCCGACCAGCCGCGGCCCGCGACAAAGTCCTCGAAGAGCACCTTGGCCAGCACCCGGCGGTACATCTGGAACTTCGGCCAGCCGAACTCCAGTTTGTACATGTCGCTGTAGTAGCCGATGATTTTGTTGCGAGGGACGGCTTCGAGGCGGCTGCGGCAATCCGGCTCGATGAAGGCGGGGATGTTCGAATACCACCAGTGCCCGTTGACGACCACATTCGGGAAGATCCAGGCGTAGCTCACCAGTTCCATGTTGCTGGCGTGGGCCAGAACCGAAACGGGAAATTTGACCCTCGGGAAAGAGTTGAACAAGCGGCGGTACTGGAAGAGTGAGACCCGCTGGTCGAACAGATCAAGACCTTGATAGACCCCCGATTCGTACACCCGGCGATTGACGCCGATCATCAGATCGAACGGCAGATGATGTTCCGAGCAGAACTCGGCGATCGTCCAGAAGACAAACTGGCTGAGGGTGCGGGATTGCTCGGCGGTGAGCGTCGCACCCGAGTAGGCCGCCCGCAGCGGGCCTTCGGCTTCGAGATGACTCACGGGGATTGGTTCAAAATCCGGGGGGAGCGAGATCGCACAGGCTTTGGCACCCTTCCCCTCGAAGTGACGGAAGAGGTGGCCGATCGCATGATTGAGCTTGGCTGGCGTCGCACAGTCGAAGCCCGTGGCCTTTGCCAAACGTTGACGGACCTCCGGCTTCTGGAGATGAAAGACCAGGTCATCCGTCCGCAGGCAGGGGATGTACTTTTTTGTGTCGAACCCGGTGAGCGGGTCGTCGAAATCGTTGGTCAGGAAGACCGCTTCGAGTTTGCTCTTCTCCAAGACGGTGGCTTCCCACGTTGGAGCGGCCATCAGCTTTTCAGAGTGGTCGTAAAGCCGCTCCCAGTTGTCGGTCGTCAGCCGGTCGTCGTTGAAGTCGAAGAACTTTCGGCAAAGATCCAGTAGCCATTTCACTTGGATCGTGTTGTCCAGTTGAGCCAATCCCTCGACGATGCGGCCCACCTTTTCCTTGGGGGAGATGTCGGGGGCTTCGATCTTTTCGCGTGGCATCCCGGCGGAATGGGCCAACTCCGTGTAGTAGTGATACCCGAGGATATCCGCCAGATTTTCGGAAGCCGCCGCATGCGGATTGATGTGCGAATGTGGATCGATCAGCGCGATCTCGTCGAGTTGGGCGCAGAGATCATCAATGGGCGTGCGGCTGGCGGGTGCGGCTGGCATGAAAGGACTTTCCGGGCGCTGAAGGTGTCGAACAAGGAGGTGTCGATCAAGTGGTGGAGTTCAGTCGGCGATGTTGTTGGGAATGGCGGGCAGCCATGAGCAAAGATACATGGCGCGGGGCGTGGTCGCATCAACGAGGGCTTGCCATTGGGCCGCCTGCACATCCTTCTGTTTGCTTCCCAGAATCAGATCCACCAGTTGCGTCGGGGAGCGGTACTCGACAACCCGCACTTTGTCGAGTTGGAGCGACTTCTGGAATGCCGCCAGAGCGTCTTCCTCGAAGCCGATCTGATCGATGAGGCCGTTCGCGCGGGCATCGCGAGCCGTGTAGATCTGCCCGGTGGCCAGCTTGCGGGCCTGTTCGCGATCCAGTGTGTCGCGGTTGGTGTCGATCAGTTCGACGAACTGCTCGAAAGACTGATTGAGGATGTCCTCCCACACTCTGCGTTCAGCCTCAGACAGCGGATGGAACGGACTGAGAGCATCTTTGAATTCACCCGTCTTGAGGGGATCCGAGCTGATCCCCAGTTTCTCGACCAAGCCACTGGCATCGTACCGGGGGATGATGACACCGATCGACCCGGTCCAGGTGGTTGGTTCCGCGTAGATCTGCCCCTTGGTGCCCGCCCCCATGGCGATGTAGTAGCCGCCCGATGCCGCCAGTCGCTTCATCTGCACGAAGATCGGTTTCTTCGCTCGCAGTTTTTCGAGTGCGTGATAGATCTGGTGGCTGTCCGCCACCAGTCCTCCTGGGCTGTCCACGGTCAGCAGGACGCCTTTGACGCGATCATCTTCGGCGGCCACTTCAATCTGTCGGATGAGCCTTTCGGTGAGGGGGGGCATGATCGTGCCGCTGAGTCGCACCACGGCGATCCGGGTTGAAGTCGATTTGTCTCCCGAGAGATATCGCTCGGTCACTTCCGGGCTGCGGGAGAAGTAGTCGCGGAAGGCGGCGTACATCCCGAGGTTCGCCAGGATCGACAATCCCAGGACGATGGCCAAGCCCCGGAAGGTCCAGCTCTTCCAGAAGGATTTTCCTGCATGAACGACTACGGTCGGCGGTGCGGCGGAAGCCATGATGGGGAGCAACTTTCGCGGGGGAAGTTGTGGGACGAGATGTTTTGGCGAGATCGTAGCACATGCCGAAGGAAGCGCAAAACACGCCTGCAAAAAGTCTTGGCCTATATCTTCTCCCTCGTGAGCGAGGCCATCGATAAGCTAAGGCCGCGCTGTCGGGACTTCGATGACCACCTGGCCTTTTTTGATCCCCACTTGGATCGCATTCTCGGGAAAAAGGCTCTTGATCACATCGAAGAGCGGCATGTTGTCGGCGTCGAGTCGGATCCGGGTTTCCAAATCCAGGCCGGCGGCGTTCAGCTTCTCGGGATCGTATGCCACGGGGATCCCCGACTTCACCAACTGATCAAGGACGGTTTGCCGAGTTACTTGCTCGGCCCTCATGGTCAGCTTCAGCGTCTCGTATTTGCCAGAAGAGACTTTCTTTCCAGGGCGATTTGGTATCGCCAGCGAATCCCTCAAGGGCGTGACCGGGGTACCAGTGGCCTCCGCCAACTGTTCCGCTGGTTGCTTCAGAGCCGAATCGAGCCGCTGAAGTTGATTGTAGGAACCGCGGACGAGCACTTCGCTGCCCCTATTCTCGATGCGGAGATTCGGAAACAGCGATGCCGTCTGGGTGAGTTTCTCGATGGCGATCCCCGGGAAGGTCATCGTGAGGCTTCTATCCCGTTGTTCCAACGGACGAAGGAGGCAGCGATCACCTTGCGGATTGATCGAAAACGTCTGGTCACTGTTGGCGGCGAGCACCGAGAGTGCGTCGGCGAAGAGGACTTTCGAGAGTTTGCCGGCGGCAAGATGATCGTGCGGGAAGTCACCTTGGATCTCGATTCCCCATAATTTTTCGATGCTCCGCGCGAGTTCCGCAGGCGTGGTGAGTTCTGGCCACTCGAGCGTCTGGCGGGACTTCCATTGCTGGCGGATTGGTGGTGACCAATTGTTTTTCGCGGCATCGGCTTCAATCCGTCTCCAAGCCGCCGCCGTGGTGACCAGTTCCGCCTTCTCGGGGGCGCCGACATAGACGATGGAATCAATTCGCGAAACCCCCAGACCTTTATCGCCCATGAGTTGCTGGAGGGCCTGTGTCGTGGTTTGCCCAAGAAGGTGAATTGATGCGGGTTGGCTGGTGTCGATGTTCCAGTCGAACCAAGGCGACCAACCTTCGGCTTCGGCAGCTAGAGTGAGTGTCTCTCGCAGCGAGCGGCCGGTGACTACCAACGTGCGAGGTGGAAGGTACTCATGCTGAAACATCTCTTTCGGAACGACGGACTGTGTCTCCTGGGCCAATAGTGGGCGGCAAGTGGGGCCGGGGAAGCATGAGCCGGCGTAATAAGGAAATGTGGCACCGCCCGGCAAGATTTCGAGTAGCCCGCCCTGCCCCAGCACGGCAACCAACACGGACAGCGCGCCGAGCTTCAGCCGTCGGGTGTTTCTTGAACTGATGTGAAGCTCATTCATCGGGAGATCGGCCTGTGACCGGGTCTTGGTGAGCCAGAGACAAAAGTCTTCACCGAGCGATCCTTGCCCCTTTCAAAAGAGTTTCCTCACTTGGCGGGGGATGAAGCTGTTGAAAGATTCGGTGGATGGTCGGAGGGAAAGTCAGTGTGTTCTTGCCCTCTTGCCGGATCGTGGATTAGACTTCTGACGAATATGGTTCCCGGCGAACCGACAGTGTAACACGAACCTCGATGGGAAAAGACAGGAGCATGGCGAAGGCGACAGATCTCCAAATTAAGGACGCAACCTGCGCCTTCGAGCCGATTGTTTTCCGGACTCCGCTGAAATTTGGCGACCGGGTGCAGAAGACGGCGATTCTGGTCAACGTGGATGTGGCCGTGGAGTCGCGGGATGGCAAGCACAAGGCCCAGGGCTACGGCAGCATGCCTTTGGGCAATCTCTGGGCTTGGCCGTCGACGGTTTGTTCTCCGGAGCAGACCGAAGCCGCGATGAAGACTTTCGTCGAAGAGATTGTTCATCTGGCCCTGATCTGCACGGAGTACGGCCATCCCATCGACATCGTCTACCACTTGGCTGGCGAGTACCCGCATCTGGCGAAAACGTTGGCTGCTCGCTTGAAAATGCCGGAAGCCCTTCCGGAACTTGCTCAACTGGTGGCCGCCAGCGCTCTCGACGCAGCGTTGCACGATGCGTTCGGCCGCATGCATCAGCTCAGCAGTTATGATGTCCTCGGCAAGAAGTACATGACCTTCGATCTTTCCGAGTACCTCGACAAGTCGTTCGCGGGAGAATATCTCGACAAGTACACCACGCGGGCTCCCGCCGAAAAGCTGGCGCTCTACCACCTCGTCGGCGCGGTCGATCCACTCACACCTGCCGACGTGGAGCAGAAGGTGGGTGATGGCTTGCCGGAGCATCTGGGCGAGTGGATCGCCAAGGATCAGCTGACTCATCTCAAGATCAAACTCAAAGGAAACGATGCCGCGTGGGATCGCGCTCGAATCCTGGGTGTGGACAAGGTCGCCACTGGTGCTTCGCCAGGGACGCAGTGGCGCTACTCACTCGATTTCAACGAACAGTGCCAGTCGGCGGAAGAGGTGCTCGCCCTCTTGAATTTCCTCAAGAGCGATCATCCATCGATCTTTGACCGTATTGACTATATCGAACAACCGACGCACCGTGATCTCGCGGCCCATGCGATCCCCATGCACGAAGTGGCCAAGCTCAAGCCGATTGTCATCGATGAATCGCTTGTCGATTTCGATGCCTTGGTCGCCGCACGGGATCTGGGCTACTCGGGTGTGGCTATCAAAGCCTGCAAGGGACAGACCGAGTCATTGCTGTTGGCGGCCGCAGCGCAGAAGTTCGGCATGTTCCTCTGTGTACAGGATCTGACCTGCCCCGGAGCGTCGTTCCTCCATTCCGCCAGTCTCGCGTCCCATCTGCCGGGAATCACTGCGGTCGAAGGGAACGGACGGCAGTATTCCCCCGGCGCGAACAAGCTCTGGGCCCGCGACTTCCCGGATGTCTTCAACGTGCGTGAAGGCTCGATCAAGACGGCTTCACTCGGCGGCCCCGGCCTCGGGTTTTAGGCGCTCCCTCTTTCGCGACGAGAGTCGGGCCAGCCGGAATTGCGGAGGATGGGTCGGTGCCCGTGCGTAGACCTGAGAGCAGCATTTCGAGCACCAAGCGGGCAATGTCATTGGGAGTGCGTCCACCAATCAGGGGGCGGTTGCTCATACCGCCGTCGATGAATAGGAAGCTGATGCCATGCATGGCAGCCCATCCGGCCAATGCCGCGTCACTGGTAGATTCGCAGCGGAGCACACCTGCCGCGACACAGTGGGCCAATTCCAATTCGAGCATTCCGAACGTCTTTCCTCGCTCAAGCTGCAGCAGGGGTGAGTCGTCTCTGGCTGCTTCGCTGGCGAACATGACCCGAAACAGGGCGGGGTTTTGGATCGCGAAGTCGGCGTAGCCGGCACCAATCGCCAAGAGACGCTCCAACGGCTGGGATGGTGATCGCTCCATGGCGGCCAGCATATGGTCACGCAGCAAGCCATGTCCCTCGATAGCCAATTCCGCCAGTAAGTGATCCCGGCTGGGGAAGTGGCGGTAGGGCGCGTTGTGGGAGACTCCGGCAGCCCGCGCTGCTTCCCGCAGCGTGAATCCCGCAAGTCCTTGATCGGTGATCAGGCGCAACGCAGCGTCAAGCAACGCCCGGCGGAGATCCCCGTGGTGATAGGAATGGGTGCTGGACGCCATGTTGCTCCCCATGGGGTTGGATTCGGAACAAGTTTCCAAAGAAAAATGTTGACGATGTCAACACCAGCTGTCTACTGTATGTTGCGTGTGTCAACATGCGGTACGATTATTCGAGGAAGGGGTGCGGTATGGAGATGGTGGCTGTCCAGTCCGGTGCGGGAAGGTGGGCCACGCTGATCCCGTGGTTGCTGGTGGCGGGTCGAGGGATGGCAGCACCTTGCGTGCTGGTGTTGGCATTGGTTTTCGGAGCGTGGGAAGTGGCCAGCGCGACTGTGCTGTTGGCGTTCCTCTCCGACTGGTGGGATGGGGTTCTGGCCCGGCGCTGGGGAACTGCGACGGAGGCGCTTCGTCGAGCCGATTCCCAGGCGGATGTCATGTTCTACATGGCCGTGATGATCTGTCTGCTGGTGTGGCGAAGTGAGATTCTGGCGCCTTTCGCCGGACCTTTGATCGGGATCGTGCTGTGCGAGGTCGCCTGTCAGGCAGCGAATTACTGGCGATTTGGATGTGGCACGGCGACGCATGCCTGGGCCTGTAAAATCTGGGCGATCCTGCTTTGCTTCACGACCATCGGTGTCATCTCGCCATGGATGGCCTACGACTCCGCTGCCGCCCTTTTGCAACTCTGCCTCATCTGGGGCTACATCGCCTATTTCGAAGTGTTTTTGATCATTGGTCTGCTCCCTCAACCGGCGATCGATGTGCCGACGTCCTTGCACGCGTGGCGACTGCGGCAGGCCCTGCTCTCCGGGACGGCCACTCCTCGGAACCGCCGGGGTGCCCTATGAACAGTTTGTGGCAGGCTGCGGAATTCGACGGGTTGAAGGTCCTGATGTTTGCCTCATTCATCATCATGGGATGGATCGTCACGGGGCAATTGCACCGTGTCCGGCAATTGCGAATCGGAGATTCGAGAAAACTCAACCATGTGGCGGTCCTGGTGGGCGGCGCGGCCTGGTTCTGGACGGACAACCCAGCCAATGATCGACTCAACGCCTTCATCGCCGCCGGAGTCCTGTTCTCCATTCTGATGCTGGCCTGTCGGTTTCCGCGGAGAAGGTTCTCTCGCGTGCTGCTGCAAGGGTATGTGCGCATGGAAGACTGGCCGCACCCTCACGGGCATCTTTGGGTGTCGTGGATGGCCAGTATTGTGGGGCTGGTGATTGTGGAACTTGTGTTCGGTTCCACCGAGATCACTCGCATGTCGGCGATCGTTCTGGGAATCGCCGATGCTCTGGGTGAGCCAATCGGTTCCCGTTTCGGACGCCATCGATTCCAGGTGGCCGATCTTCTCTCTTCAACGATTCGCCATCGGTCGTGGGAAGGGAGTTTGGCCGTGTGCGTGGGGGCAACCCTTTCGATCGCCTGGCTGCTGCCGATATCGATGGGATTGCCGCTCACGTTGGTTGTGGCGTGTCTTATGGGAGTGTTGATCGCGGGTGTCGAGGCCTGGTCGCCACATGGTTTGGACAACCTGACCATCCCCTTGGTGACGGGGCCTTGTCTGGCGCTGATTGTGTGAATGGTCAGCGGTGTCTTGGACGGCGGAAACGCTTGAAAACAAAAAAGACGCGGGCGATCCCTTTGCCAAGGACCGCCCTGCGTCTGTCATTCAACTACTCACACTGACGAAGTGCCGGTGGATGTGTAAGTCGGCGAAACTCAGCCGAGCAGTGTCTTGCCCGTGCTGAGGAGGTCGTCGCAAGCCTGGCCCAGGCGGGCGGCCATGCCGATTTCCGCCGCCTTGAGGTAGGCTCGGGGGTCATATTGCTTCTTGTCGCCGATCTCGCCGTCGATTTTCAGCACTCCGGAGTAATGCTTGAACATATGGTCGGCGACAGGACGGGTGAACGCGTATTGGGTGTCGGTGTCGATGTTCATCTTCACCACGCCGTAGCCGAGCGTTTCGCGGATTTCTTCGAGCGGGGTGCCCGAACCGCCATGGAAAACCAGGTCGAACTCGGCCTTCGCACCATACTTCTTGGTGACGGCTTCCTGGCCCGACTTGAGGATATCGGGACGGAGTTTCACGGCGCCGGGCTTGTAGCTGCCATGCACGTTGCCGAAGGTGGCGGCGAAGAGGAAGCGGCCGATGCCGCTGAGGGCCTCATGGACGGCGACCATGTCTTCAGGTGTGGTATAGAGCTTTTCGGCGGGATGATCGGAGTGGTCGACCCCATCCTCTTCCCCACCGACAACCCCGGCTTCGACTTCCAGAATGATCTCGTTCTCAACGCAAAGCTTGAGCAGATCCTTCGAGAGGGCCATGTTCTCGGCGAGCGGGAGTTCCGATGCATCCAGCATGTGCGACTGGAAGAGGTTGCCAAGGCCGGCCTTGCGGCGACGAGCGGTTTCCGCGATCAGCGGCTTCAGGAACGAATCGACCTTCCCCGGCTGGCAATGGTCGGTGTGAAGGGCGACCAGCACGTTGTGCTTCTCGGCCAATCGATGTGCGGCTTCGGCGAGGACAATGGCACCAAAGGCCATGTCCTTGACGTTCTGGCCCGAGGCGAACTGCCCGCCACCTGTCGAGACTTGGATAATGCCGTCCGACTTCTTGTCCGAGAAGGCCTTGAGGGCCGCGTTGATCGTCACAATCGAAGAGACGTTCACAGCCGGATAGGCGTAATCGCCCTTTTGGGCGGCGTCGAGCATCTGAGCATATTGAGCGGGCGTGGCGATGGGCATATCGAGTTTCCAGTTCGAGGGAGTTCAACTTGGCGACGGAGGTGCTGACAACGAGCGAGGTTGGCGTCGGCCTTCATCTCAGTCACTGAGCACGGATTCCATCCGCCACGAAATGACGGCAGAGTGCCAGCGGTTGCGAAGCTGTAGTAATCGCAATACCGGCTGAACGAAAATCTTGCGGATTCCCGTTCTGAATGTCGCGAATCGTACGGGCTTTTGCCGGGAAGTTGAAGTCTCTGCCGGAGTTTTCGAGTCCAAGCCGAACGATCTTACTGGCAAGGCCACGGCAGGCTTCTCAAGGTGAGCTTGGGGGCGTCGCGCCGGGCTTGGACCGCTGGGGCCAGCGTGGCAAGAGTCCTCGAAGTTTCGACCCGCCGGTGCCATCGGGAGTCGAGTGACCGGAAGCGGTCTGCGTGGTCGTTAGTTTGCGGACCTGCAGGTTGTCCACCAGCACCTCCCCCGCCCCGCCCAGTTCAATGACCCACTGGATGCTTCCCGCCTCCGAACAAGGACGGATGATTTCGAAACGTTGCCACTCGTTGGAAGGGGCGAAACGATGCAGGCCGGCCCGACCCGAAACACTGTCGGTGATGGTCAAGCCATCCGCGGGTCCGACGATCGGTTTGGGCATGCGGATGCTGCCACTGAGGTAGACGATATCGTCCTTCGCGAATTCGATGGCCGGCGACTTGATCGTCAAAAGCGGTTCGCCATCGACCTGTTGTTCGATGGAGGCCTCTTTACCCTTGGGATCCTTCTGTTGTTCGAAAGCGGCCAGTCGCAAGGCGTATCGACTGTTCTGTCCGCCTGGAAACAGCTCGGCCAACGCCAGCCAGCCGGGGACATCATGCTGGAGGTGGTTCCAGCCATCGCTGATCAGTTGATCGGGAGCTTCAAAATCACCTGAAGCGAGCAGATTGTCACCCTGGAGATTGGCCCGTCCCATGCGGGCGATCATTCTCCAATGCAAAGGGAGGGTCTGAAAACAGACGGTGTAGGGGCTGCCCAGTGGCGAGGTGCTTTTCCGCACGGCTTCCTCCCAATGGGCCCGCTGAAGAATGCGCGCCCCTTGCAGAGCCACGAGACAGGCATTGTGCGCGCCGCGATAATCCTCATTGCGGAATGCGTATTCGGCCTGTTCGAAGTAGATCCGGGCGGAGCCGAGAATCTGATGGCTGTCGGCTTGCCCAACACGCAACTGCTGCAATTCGTTATCCACCTGTCGGACTCGCTCCAGCTTCAGGCGGGTCAGGTCGAGGCAAGCTTGGGCATAGACCGCTTGAATGGCGGCGGCACGCTGTTCCAGTTGAGCAACCAGTTGCCGATCCGAAGTCAGCAGGATGACTGTCATCTGATCAAACTTGGGCAGCGTGATCTCCAACCCGCCCGCCACGCGGCGATGTTTGCGGCCGTCAATGCCTGTGGGGGAGATTTCATAGGCCAATGCAGCCTCGTTGGCCCCCGGAACGACGATTGTCGCTGTGTTTCCAGCGAGTTTCCCAGGAACATATTGCGATTTGGATTCCAGCCACATGGGAATCACGAGTGTTCCCAACTCGGTTCGTAGGACGGTCGCAGTCAATTCCTGCGATTCGGACTCGCTGGTCTGCTTTGACCGCCCTTTGGCATCGGCGGATTTGCCGTCCGAGCCAAGTGGCTGTTCGATCGTGAAGGTCGTTTCCGCGAAGGGGCTGCTTGTGGCCAGCCAGGGTTCGAGCAGTTCGAGTTCCAGATTCAACATGGCCAGTGCGGCGCGGCGCTCCTGGGCCAGCGGCCCCGCTTCATCAAGAGGTGAAGTGCTCCAGAATCCGAGGCCGCGGTAGCCACTCGTAAGGGCAATCCAGGCTTGAAGGCGGAGTTGTTCGGGTTCCACATGATGCACGAACGGAACAGTGGCCTCGCTTTGCCCGCGAGTGACTGAAGCTTGATTGATGTCCGTTTCAGGTGCCGCGTGTTTTGGCGAGTCGACTGTGGTCGTGAACTTTTTCCAATTGGGAGAGGGCTCGGTCTGCAGCCATGTCCAGGAGAATGTTCCTGGTCGGCCGCGGGATTTTTCCATTGCCAGCCAGCGACGATACTCCAGGAACGTCGTCGACGAGTGGATCACATGCCGGCTCATTCCCAGCATGTCAATGTGGCGGGAATAAAGTCGTTCTGCGCCGATCACGTCGGCGGCCAATGGTCGGCGGATCCCTCGATCGGCGGCTTGCACCTGATCCACCCAGTTGAGCAGGTCTTCACTCGCACGACCCGAGACGCGTGTGCCAAGGTTCCAGAAGAGAATGGGGGAAGTGCCCGGCAGGAAGGGTGGCAGTCCCGCTTCGTCGGCCAGCAGGTTTTCGCCTGTCGCCGACTTGGGCTTGGGAGGGGTGGCTGTCGCCCAAAGGCCTGCTTCCCGTAATTCCTTGAGAGCCGCCGTATCCGACCAGTCGGGTGCCCAGACCAGGTTCAAGCCCATCTTTCTCAGGCCTTCGGGCGATTCACCATGCCAGGGGACGAACCGGGGCAGGAGCGGCTTTCCATCGACCACCAGCCGATCGAGACGAAATTCGACGTGAGAGATTTGTTCGACTTCCATGGCCTGGGCCGCCGTTGAAATCGAGTTGTCGACCGATAGCAGCGGATTGACACGCAGGTCGTCCAACGCAATTTCCACTAGCCCGCGATCGGCTGGAGCGGCGATCATCACCGATTCGACGACGAGATCGCTCATCAAGATGGCTTGGCGATACTTGGCCCGCAGGGGTCGGATTTTTTCGGCGAGATTTTTTTCCGTCAGGCCGCAGGTCATTTTTTGCCAGTTGCCAGCGGTGGAGTAAGGCTCGCCGGTGATGACCACCTGGAGTGGCTCGCCCGTTTCCGGATGATTGGCCGAACTGCATGAGATCTTGATCGCCAGTACCGCGCCGGGGCGGTTGGCTCGGATGAAAACCTCCCCTGTGACCCCTTCTAGGGCCCTGCCCTTGGGGACTGGCATCTCGGCTCGAATGGTGCTTCCATCTTCGAGGATCTCGGCCCTGAAAACCTCTCCACGTTTCCCCGAATGGGCAGCGCCAGCCTCGCGGGAGTGCGAAACGATCCGGCTGCGAATTCCCACAACCATCGGGCGAAACGATGTCTGTTCGCTTTCGAACGATTCCTCGAAGTTCGCCCAGGAATGCGCACAGAGACCCAGCCATCCGCAGAGGATGAGCAGGAATTGTCCCGCCAGACGTCGCCCATTCCAGGACGCCGACTGAACGGTCGATGGTGTCTGGCCCTTGGCATCCATGCAGGGTCACTTGCTTAACAAAAACCGCGACGACTTGGAAAACCGGGGACGTATCGACAGGGCGTGAACCAGCCGACTTCCGGTGAAGAAGGCCAAGTGAGTCATTTTTGCAACATCGCGAACCGCACAGTCTATTGCTTAAATGCTTTTGCGTAAACGTCTTTGCGATTGAAGAAACTGACACGAAGTGGCGAATTTGCAACATGGTTGGAAGCTGCCCAATCCGCGATCTCTCGATGTAAGTCTTTTTGCGATTGAGTCTTGCGACGAACAGTTGCATTGGGGCAGGTCTGTGGCACAAAATCTGTTTACAGCTGGTTTGATCCTGTCTCCCCGCTCGCCCAGGAAAGTGTCACCATGGACTACGCATCGCGGCTGCCAAATCCCGAGGCCGAAGAGCTTCCCAAGGAGCTTTCCGATCTGGGTCGGCGGATCGCTGTGCTCAACGCGGGCAGCCGTCATCAGGATCTTCAACAGGCTTACGACCAAGTGGTGGAAAGCGTGAAGAGACGGCGACGAATTCTGAATCTGGTTCAGGAAGCGCTCAGTCAGCTCCGCCTCGATATCAAATACCTGATGTTCGATCTGGAAGTCACCCGCAGCGAGCGCGATGAACTCCGGCAGAGGCTCGAAAGCGAGTAAACTCCCTTTTTCAGGGGCCTTGCCCGCCCGATCGGAATCGTCCTTTCGATCGTAGCCGGTCGCAGACGACTTCTTTGCCTCGCCTTCGTTCGCGACACGTATTTCCCTCCACGATTTCGTGGTGGGATGCTCATCTGCGACAGGTTCGAGACGGCATCCCGGCACTTGGTGGCCGTGTGTTTGATGGAGTCGGGACCTTCTTCGACATCGGTCGCATCAGCTTCTCTTTTTGAGGAAGGCCAGTCCGACTGCGAGCCAGGAGGCTCGACTACGTGGGACGACGTGCCATGCCGGGCGACAAGTTGGCCGGGTCTCAAGTTGACGTTGGCTTGGCGAAAGTCGAAGCTCTTCCTTCAGTGGCGGCCCAAGATGCCATGGCCCGGGCGGCATCGTGGAGGCACCGTCGCATTGGCTGATTTTCGATGAGTGGAAAGATAGCGCTTCCCGGAAAGCCCTTTGAATGAAGACGGTCTGTTCGATCGAGACGTTCCTGCAATCGATGGCCGCCGACTCCACTGGAAGTGCCGCCTCTCCTTTGGGGCAATCTTTCGTTGCCGCTGGATCGCCAGGCGAGTTGATCCGCATCAAAATCTCTGTCGATCCGGTGGAAGAGATATCGGAAATCGTACGGCAAGCGGATGCGCGATTCGCGATTCCCCCCGTGCTGCTCTTCGAGGAAGTTCGGGGCAGCCGGTTCCCGGTGGTTGCCAATCTCCTGGCCACTCCCGAGCGATGTGCGCGGGCCATGGGTGTTGGCGGATGGCATGAAATCGGCAGCCTTTTTCCAGCCAACGAAGAACCTGCCAAGGAGGCTTCTCTCTTCGGTTGGGGGGCCACCTGCAGCCCCGTTTCCCGGCAGCGCAGCGCGGCCTCGCAACAAGTTGTTCGGCTGGGGGCGGATGTGGATCTGATGATCCTTCCCGCCTGCAAACGCCACGCGCAGGAGTCCCAGGCAACGCTATTCCAGGCGCAGTCTGTCACGGTGGGTTCACAGGGTGATCGCCATGTCGACACCGGCGATCTGCATGTCATCGACGCCAAAACGATCGCATGCGATTGGCCCATCGGCCATCGCTCATGGAGGCACCTGGCCGAGGCAGCCAGCGAAGGGCGTCAATTGCCCGTCGTGCTGACTTTGGGGCCGGATATGGCCACCCACGCGCTGACGGGACGCTGGCTGGCGACTCATGAATCGGTCTGGGGAAGCGATTTGTGGGCCTTCATTGGCCGACGACGTGAAGGGGGATTTTCGACGGCCAGAGCCCGTTCGCTCGAAGTGGATGTCCCCGTTGAAGCGGAAATTGTGATCGAGGGGATCATTGACACGCACTCTCCAAGGCACCGGCTGACTCATTCTTCCCGGAAGACCGGTTGGCAGCCCGCTGCGGATGAGCTTCCCGTGATCCGGGTGACGGCCATGACGCACAAGGCGTTGCCCATCGTGCCCCTGGTCATGCCGGAGTCGCGGGAGGCCCATCAGATCGACCGAATTCTCGAACAAGTCGCTTTTCAAAGGCTTTCCAGCATTGTGCCGGCTCTTCGGGAATTGCACTTCCCTGCCCGGAATGAAGGACATCAGGTCGTTCTGGCTCGGATCCAGAGGCACAACGCCGATCAGGCCCGGCAGCTGATCCATGCGATCTGGTCGCTGCCCGTATTGGGGGAAGCCAAGCTTGTCGTTGTCGTCGATGAGGATGTCGATCTCGCAAATCCGGAGGTTGTCTGGAGGGCCGTCGCGAGGGAAGTTTCCTTTCAGGAAGATCTCGAGTCGACACGGGGAAATCTTGTTCCCTGGGTGGTGAGCGATGCGTTGCCCAATGATCCACTCACCCATGAAGCACTGGGGAAATCGATTCTCCGAGGTCAGAAGCTGGGGATCGACGCCACCCGAAAATCACGGAGTGGGCTCTCAAGACTTCCCGGCCCCGGCGGTGTGGGGCAACGGGTTGAAGAGCGGTGGCGGGAATACGGGCTGCCGTTTGTTCTCTGATTGCCTAGACTTCTGAGAGAGAAGGTTTCAGCCAATCGGCAGCCCCCGCGCTCGATGGAACTCTTTGGAAGCAGAATGACAGTCAGCGTCCCTTCGGTCGACAAGTCTGAGAACCGCATTCGTCAGATGTTTGGCGAGATCTCTGGGCGCTACGATCTGATGAACCATCTCCTTTCCGGTGGGGTCGATTACTATTGGCGCTGGTTCACGATCCGGAAGTGCCCCGTCCAAGGCAAAACTCCGGTGCTCGATGTCTGCACAGGGACGGGCGACCTGGCCATCGCCTTCTGGAACAGCACCAAGCGGCAGGTGCCGGTCATCGGTGCGGATTTCACCCATGAAATGCTCACCATCGCCCGCAAAAAGGCTCATCCCCGGCAGACGAGCCAGGTTGTTGATGCGGCACCGATCACATTCATCGAAGCTGACACCCAGACACTCCCCTTCAGTGATGATCAGTTTCAGATCGTTTCCGTCGCCTTTGGTTTGCGGAACGTGACCCGGATGGAGTTGGGACTGTCGGAGATGACTCGGGTCTGCCAGCCAAGTGGCAAAGTGGCGATTCTTGAGTTCTCGATGCCTGGCAATCCCGTCATCCGCAGTCTTTACGGATGGTACTTCCGCAACATTCTGCCTCGGATCGGGCAGCTGTTGGCCAGGAACCGTCAGGCGGCCTACGACTACCTGCCCAGTTCAGTGGCCGAGTTCCCTTATGGAGAGGCACTCGCGGGACACATGCGAAACGCGGGGTTGACGAACGTCAAGTTCTGGCCACTGACCTTTGGCATCGCCACACTCTACGTGGGTGAAAAGCCTCTCGCTCAGGCCTAGTTTTTTCGGATCAACGAGTGATTTCAGCTGGGGATATTTTTCATGCGCCGCATTGTTGTCGCTCTGACCGGGGCCAGTGGAGCGGTGTATGGGCTGCGGTTGTTGGAGGCTTTGGTAGCGTCAGGTGCCGAGGTGCACCTGACGATCAGCCCGGCCGCACAGCAGGTCTTTCATCATGAGATGAAGATCGAGTTGGGTCTGGATCACTTCGACCCGATGGTGCTGCTGCCCGCTCCGGTGGGACGCCTCGATGACAGCGGGCTTAAGCACTACGGATTTCGTCCGTTGTTGGACTCCACCGCCACAGGGAAAACGCTGGGGATGGTCAAGTATTATCCAGTGCGGGACTACGCGGCGGGGATCGCGAGCGGCAGCTTTTTGACGGCTGGCATGGTCATTTGCCCCTGTTCGATGGGGACGCTGGCATCGATCGCGCAGGGGCTCTCCAGCAACCTCATCCACCGAGCGGCGGATGTCCATTTGAAGGAGCGCCGCAAGCTGGTGCTGGTGCCGCGAGAGACCCCTCTCAGCACGATCGCGATCGGTAACATGAAAACGCTGGCCGATGCGGGAGCGATCATCCTTCCGGCGATGCCCGGCTACTATCACGAGCCGCAATCGCTGGCAGATCTTGTGGATTTCATCGTCGCCCGAGTGTGCGACCAATTGGGAGTGCCGCACACCTTGGGCCACAGATGGAGTGAAGCAAGAAATGGGGAAGGTTTCGAGTAAATCGACAAATGACATCAGCCGCCACCGACTCCCTCAGTGCCGCCCTGATCGGCATTCTTAATGGCCGCAGAGAGCACCATGGATCCCCTGTCTTTTCGCTTCTCTGCTCCATCTCCTAGATACCTGTGAGCTTTTTGTATCGCATGGGCTTGGGCTTGTCCGCATCCTCCCCCAGACGCTGCTTCTTAATGACTTCGTAGGTGGCGTAATTCCCTTCGTGCCAGACGACCTGGCTGTCCCCTTCGAAGGCGAGGATGTGGGTCGCCACGCGGTCGAGGAACCAGCGGTCGTGGCTGATGACGACGGCACAGCCGGAGAAGTTCAGGAGACCTTCCTCCAATGCCCGCAAGGTGTCGATGTCGAGGTCGTTGGTGGGTTCGTCGAGGAGCAGGACGTTGCCGCCGACGGTGAGGGTTTTCGCCAACAGCAGCCGGTTGCGTTCACCACCAGAGAGATATTTGACCTGCTTCTGCTGATCTGGCCCCTTGAAGTTGAACTTTCCGCAGTAGGCGCGGGAGTTGATCGAGACGTCGCCATACTTGAGGTTGTCGTTGCCGCCAGAGATGTTCTCGTAGACGGTCTGTTCGCCGTTGAGGGTCTCGCGGTTTTGCTCGACGTAGGCGATTTTCACGGTGTTGCCGATGGTGACGGTGCCGGCATCGGGTTTGTCGAGTTCCATCACCAGGCGGAAGAGGGTCGTCTTCCCCGCGCCGTTGGGGCCGATGACTCCCACAATACCTGCTGGCGGCAGGCGGAATTCCAGCTTGTCGAAGAGGAGCTTTTCACCGAAGGCTTTGGAGACTCCGTCGAATTTGACGACCAGTTCCCCCAGACGCGGGCCGGGCGGAATCTTCAATTCGATCGTTTCATCCCGCTGTTCCTGTTCTTCCGCCACCAGTTTTTCGTAGGCGGCCAATCGGGCCTTGCTCTTGGCTTGGCGGGCTTTGGGCGACATCCGCACCCATTCGAGTTCGCGTTCCAAAGTCTTTTGACGGGCGGAGGCTTGCCGATCCTCTTTCCTCATGCGTTCATGCTTCTGCTCGAGCCAGCCGCTGTAGTTCCCTTTGAATGGGATCCCGTGGCCTTGATCGAGTTCCAAAATCCACTCGCACGAGTTGTCCAGGAAGTAGCGGTCGTGGGTCACCGCCACCACTGTTCCCTTGTAGTCGTGGAGATGCCGCTCGAGCCAGGCGACCGATTCGGCATCGAGGTGGTTGGTCGGCTCGTCGAGGAGGAGCATGTCGGGTTGCTGGAGCAATACTTTGCACAGGGCGACACGGCGACGCTCTCCGCCGGAGAGAGGGCCGATCTTCGCTTCGAGGGGCGGAAGACGCATGGCGTCGGCGGCAATCGCCAGTTCGCGGTCGAGTTCCCACAAATTCTGGGCGTCGATCTGCTCCTGGATCTTCCCCTGCTCTTCGATCAGGGCATCCATTTCGTCGGCGTCCGGCCCCTCGCCAAAGCGTTGATTGATCCAGTCGTACCGCGCCATCAACGCCCGTTTGGGGGCAACCGCTTCGTTGAGTTCATCGAGCACGGTGTGTTCGGGATTGAGGACCGGCTCCTGCGGGACAAACCCGCAGGTGTAGCCAGCGGCCATCCGGGCGGTTCCCATGAAGTCCTTGTCGATGCCCGCCATGATTTTGAGGAGTGTGCTTTTGCCGGCACCGTTGCCACCCAGAACACCGATTTTGGCGCCGGGATAGAACGACAGCCAGATTCCCTTGAGAATCTCTCGCTTGTCGTGGAACTTCCTCAAATCTTCCATCGCGAAGATGTACTGGTCGCCCATGCGGAGATACCTGACCTTCTATGTGTTGCGATCGACGCCGGAATAGTGCGTCAAACCCTGCCTTGAATTGTAAAGTGTCGCGTTCGGCTGGAACCGACAGCTCGCGAGAATTGCCGCCATTGTGACTGATCCAGTCGTCAACGGGTAGCGAGGCAATCCGCGCTTTTTTGAATATGCAAGGCTGGCAGGCCTCGATTTTTGAACATTCGGAGGGTGTGAATTGCAAATTCGGCATACCGCGCCCGACAGCACCAAACTCGGCACAGCTTGAAATGTGGGGGCGAAGCACGTGAATTCTCGGAGAAGCGTTGCCGATACTTTGTCTATCAGGAAGACGAGCACTCACACAGAAGTTGGAACTAACTTCCCTCAAAGAGGTTATGTTTCCCCTGTTGCGGGTGGCTGAGGTCTGTCTGATCGTGAGGAAACCAAGAGGTTTCCCGTTTGTTCGTCGGGATGACGACCATTTTTGTGTCTTCCTTCCCGATGGAGAACGTCGCATGTCCCGCTCTCGCAACACCAGGTTGAACCGTCTCGACACTTTCCGGTATCATTCGTGCAGCGACTTTTGTCTCTTGTGGGACGATGTCGTGCATTTGGATGGCGCGGCAAGGCGATCAGAACAGCCTGGAGTGGACGGCATGGATGTCAGCGGAGTGAATCCCTCTTTCCGCGTGTTGACGAATCAGCCGTCAAAAGGCGCTTCGTCGACGGACAACCGCTTCCCCGCAGCCGCCGTCTCTCCACGGGACGAGCTGCATATTTCGACAGCAGGCCGAATGCTCGACCAACTCAGCCAACCACCGGAAATTCGTGAACAGCGGTTGAACACCATCCGTGAAATGATCGCCAATGGCACCTATGATACGGAAGCCAAGTTGGAAGCCGCACTTGAGCAGATGTTGAATGTCTGGCGGGATGAGAAGTAACATCTTATTCCCAGCCGCGTTATCTCCTCGTCGGCTTTCCGCCCAGCCAGTCGATGGAGGTTCCCGTGCATCTCGCCGCGTTTGACAAAGACATCGATCCAACGGAAAAATTCCGTGAGTTCCTGCTCACAAAAGGGATGCGACTAACTCCAGAAAGGGAGGCGGTCGTGACGGCGGTTTACGCCACGCATGATCATTTCGACGCCGAGCAATGGGTGTCGAATCTTTCCCAGCGAGGCAGGAAAGACGGGGCCAGCCGTTCAACGATCTATCGTACGCTCAGCCTCCTGGTAGAAGCAGGGCTGTTGCGACGGGTGGCCCGTGCCAACGACCGCGAAGTCTATGAGCACGACTACGGTTATCCTCAGCATGATCACCTCATTTGCGACAAATGTGGTGACATGATCGAATTTGCCAATGATGCGATCTCGGAGGCCTTGGAAAAGGTCGCCATGGAGCACGGATTCCGGATGTCGGGCCACCGGTTGGAGGTGGAAGGTGTCTGTGCCAAATGCTTGAGGCCTCCCCAAAGATCCCACCGTCGCCTCGACATGATTTGACGTCGGTCTTTTCCGGCATAGGTCTCCTGTGAGGGATCCGGAAGAGTGATTCTGCACCGCCCGATCGGCTCCTTCCCTGCGCCGGAAATCTCCGTTTCCAAGCCCGAAACCATTCGGCAGGCTTGCCTGCCGAAGCGACCTGACGTATCCTTCGCCCACCACCCGCCCAGGTGGCGGAACTGGCAGACGCGCTAGCTTCAGGAGCTAGTGGGAGCAATCCCGTGCAGGTTCGATTCCTGTCCTGGGCAC